>JAAYPW010000101.1 GCA_012519615.1 Fusobacteriota bacterium | reverse complement strand
ACAATTAGTTTTGTTTTTGAAGTTTTTTTATTTTTTAAAATAAATTTTTTTGTTTGTTGGGCACCTCTCCTAAGAGGAGAGCCTTTTTGTAAATGTTTTTTATATTTTAATTTTAATTTAAAAATTTAATCTTGTTTTGGACGAACACAGAGGTTCGCCCCTACATTGTTATAATGTTGTCAATGATTTTTATATTTTAATTTTAATTTAAAACCGTTATTTCCCGTTTTAATATTTTTAAATAAAAATTTATTTTGATTTTTATCTATCTTTTTCTAAACTCTAAGTTCTAAGTTCTAAATTCTTCATTTAATCCGTGTGTATCCGTGGCTAAAATAATGTTTTAAATCTCTAAATTTATTTCTATTCCATATTATCTCTTATTTTTCTAAATTCTTCTGCTAATATTACAAAAGAATCTACTATATTAGGATCAAAATGTTTCCCTTTCCCTTCTAAAATAATATCATAACTTTTTTCATGAGAAAATGCTTCCTTATAGACTCTTTTTGATCTTAAAGCATCATAAACATCACATAATGCTAATATTCTTGCACATAATGGAATTTCATCACCTTTTAAACCTTCACAATAACCAGATCCATCCCATTTTTCATGATGATATTTTGCAATTTTAAGTCCCATATTTAGAATTTTATTATAAGGATATTGTTTTTTTATAGTTAATAATGTCTCTGCTCCTAAAGTAACATGTGTTTTCATAATTTCAAATTCTTCATTTGTAAGTTTACCAGGTTTTAACAAAATATTGTCTCTAATTCCTATTTTACCGATATCATGTAATGGACTTGCATGATAAATTATATCTATGAATTCATCATCTATAATCTCTTTATAAATTCCCCGTTCATATAAATTTTGGGCAATCATTTTTGAAAATGTACTTAACCTTTCAATATGTCTACCTGTATCATCATCTCTTGCTTCAGATAATTTTGTAATTGTGATTATTGTTGCTAATTGGGAATTTTTTATCTCTGTAACTTTTTCCTCTACAATTTTTTCTAAATTTTGGTTTTTATATTCAATCTCATTTTGTAATTTTTTTATTTTAATATGTGTTCTTACCCTAGAATTTAGCTCTTCAAAATGAAATGGTTTGGTAACATAATCAACACCTCCAACTTCAAAAGCCTTTACCTTATCAAACTTATCATTTAATGCACTTAGAAATATAACAGGAATTTTCTCTGTAATTTCATTTTTTTTCAACTGTTCACAAACTTCATATCCATTTAATCCTGGCATATTAATATCCAGTAAAATTAAATCAGGAATAATAGATTTTATTGACTTAAGAGCTAGTTCACCACTTGGAAAAAGTCTTAAATTATAGTCATTTTTAAATAATTCTGCTAACAAATCTAAATTTTCTTTTGTATCATCAATAATTACTAAAGTTTCTTTTTTCATTTAACACACTCCTATTTAAAATTACTTTATTATATAATCGTATTTATTGTTATTTTCTTTTAATTTTATTACTGTTTTTTGAGGAACGCAGATTATCATCCCTCCTTGTTTCGTTATTTTATGTTTCATACAAATTTTATTATGGCAACTTGTTTTTATCTTTTTTACCTCAAAATTTTCTATTATAATTATATCTGAATCAATCTCTATTTCCTGTTTTTCCTTAGTAAGTTTATATCTATGGGATAATTTTCCGTCTTTATAAATTAAAATAATATCCGTTTTTTCACTATTAGAATTTTGTATTAAAATAAATATAAATATAAAAAATAATGAAAGAAAAAAATATAATATTAAGTCTTTTTTTTTAAAATACATTTACATCTCCCTTTTTACTTAATAAAAATCTTTTTAATATTTATGATTATATATAAATTTATATTTCATCATAAATCCCTCTTTGCACTTATTAATTGGATTAGTAACATTAGAAGAAGGATTTCTTTATTATATTAAAAATTTTATCATTTTTTAATTTTAATTTATAATATAAACATAATTAAAATCATAACACACTAATTACAATTCCCTTTTATGAGTTAATTTTTTCTTCTAAAATAAATTATTGATAACAGCAAGCAGACGAAATGGTGTGTTTTGTTATAATGTTATCTCCATTTTCGATTAAATCATCATAAACACTCATAACTAAGTTCTAATCACTGCATTCAATCTATGTTCATCTGTGTCTAAAATTGTATTTTGATTTTAAATTTAATTTTAATTTCATATAAATTTTGGTATACATAAGGAGTTTAACTCTAATTTTATGCATATTATATTATAAAAAACATATACTCTTATTTTACCATTTATAGTTAATATTATACGATATTTTATCACTATTTTTTTATTACGTAAATATATTATAAGTGACAGCCAATCCGAATGTATGGTTACTCTTATAATATACAATGATTTATATATAGTTATACAACTTTTTTTTTATTTTCCTTCTATTTTTGACTAAATTTGTAAAAAATAGAGGTTGCCATTACTATATAGCCACCTCTATTTTTATTTTTTATTATTTACTCTTCTATACCAGCACTTTGTATTGCATCTCTATCGAAGGCGTGACATGGTGTAACACCATATAAATTCCCACAGTGTTCACATTTATATTCAAATGTTATCATTGTAATTTCGTTCCCACAATTTTCACATTTAAATTCGATTGGAACTGGTAAATATTGATTTGAAAATCCCATTGCACGTAATTTCTCTATTACTTTTTTCCCATTATCAAAGCTTCCACTACATCCATCGTGTGACATTTTCTTTTCCACCTCTCTATATTTTTTCTATTATCTCTCCATATCTTAATTTTCTACGTAATTCCTGTACAATTTTATCCATTGCCTCTATTTCGACTAGAAATTCCTTCTCTTTTTCTGTTGTATTTATCACTTTTGTAATTCCACCATTATTTATTACAATTCTTTTATTACCAACTAGTGCTAATAAAGGATCATGTGTTGCCATTAATACAATTTTTTCCTCACCTACAAGTAAATTAAGTGCCTTTTTTCTATCTATCCCTGCATTTTCAATCTCATCTATTAATACAACAGGTGATTTACTTAAAATAGCTGTATCTGCTATCATAAGTGCTCTTGATTGTCCACCACTTAGACTTGTAATTGGGGTATCTGGTGTGAATTTTTCACCAGCTAATTCATTTGCTTTATCAATTATTTTTCTTATAATCTCTTCAGGATTTTCAACTAATCTACTTTTTGCATGTAATTCTAAAAAATCATATACATTCAGATCCATTACAAAGTTCATATTTTGTGACAATTGCGCTACTAATTTATTACTAGATGAATATCTCCATTTTTTATCCGGTTCAATTCCATTTACTAAGATTTTTCTATTTGTAGGTGTATCATTTTGTGCAGTCCATTCAATATCAGCTAGTAATCTACTTTTTCCACTACCAGTAGGCCCAACTATACAGACAATTTCTCCAGCTTTTATATTTAGACTTTCAAAGTTTTCTCTGTTTTTATTTTTATCATTTCCAGGTAAAATAGTTATACTTTCTATTTTTTCTTCATCCTTTATATCGAGGAATTCTATCATCTGATTTGTATAATTTATAACTTTTTCTATGAATTCATCTTTATTGATTCCAATATCTTCTAATTCTTCATCACTGTATTTATCTATTGATTCAAATAGAGTTAATCCTCTATTTACAATGTTTAACTTGTTTTCTTTTATAAATTCCTCTACAAATGGATATTTTGTTATAAATTTATCTAAATTATTTTTTTCTAAATATTCTCTATTTATCATTTTTATCACCTAACTCTATTTTTCTAACGTTACCTAATTGATGTTCTTCTCCTATACGAGTTTCCCCTAAGCAATATGAACAAAGTGCTGATGGCATAGAAAATCTTAATTTTTCCCCTTTTAATGATTTTAATTTTATATCCTCATCATAGATTATTGTACTTAATTCATACGCTCCTTGACCAGTTAATCCATTTACATGCATTGTAATTGCACGTGGATTTACAGTATGTACTTTCGAAGCAAATACTTCTCTTTCTGCTTGTGATACTATATCCCCTTTTGTAATAACAACAATATCTGCCATTGTTAACATAGGTCCAACTTTTTTAGGGGTATTTACACCACTTAGATTATCTATTACACATATTGCTTTTATATCATTAATATAAGGTGAACAACGGTTACAAAGTCCAGCACTTTCAGTAATTAGTATATCCAAATCATTTTTTATTCCCCATTGTACTACTTCTTCAATATTGCTTACAAAATAATGATCTGGACAAAGCGATCCCGATAACCCTTTTCTTACAAGTACTCCTAGTTTTTCATATAAAATATCATCATCTGTATATAAACAGTCAAATTTAACAACTCCAACTTTTAAATTTCTATTTTTAAATGCTTCTATTGTTTTTAATATCACTGATGTTTTTCCTGTTGATGGTGGGCCTGAAACTGTTATTAAATTCATCTATTTCACTTCCTTTTTATCAAAAAATATCTTCTCACATTTTTTTATTAATGTACCAATATCATTATCATAAATATAGTCCCAACCTACCCACATAAATTTACCACCTTCTGGAATTATATTCTCCACATTTGGATTCACACTTGGAAATAACCCTTTAATTGCAAATACCTCTCCAATCTCTTCTGATGCTAGATATTTTGCTAAATCTCCAATATCATTCTCTTTATCTTTTTTTGTTAGCATAAATATTGGACTTATAATTGCACCATCTTTTGGCCAAATAAATTTCATTGGACTATTCTCCCTTACTGTTTTAGTAAAAAAATACGGCATAATTGTAATAGTTGGTGGTTCTGGTTTAACATGTGATTTTACCATTTGCGATGGGTGTAAATTACTTAACAAATTTTCAGATAATTTCTTAATTCCATCTTCACCAAATTTTTTATATATGTGAATCAATATTGAATTAAACAAATCAAAGTCACTAACAGGTAAACTTATACTATTATGGAACTCATCTTTTAATATCTCTTCCCAGCTTTCTGGTGCTTTTCTCCCATTTAATAACTCTGTATTAACTAGAAATACAGCAGGGACAACACCTAACATTGAATAATCACCTTTTGGGTCTTTTAAAGAGATATATTCATTTTCAAAATCCTTATTATAGTTATTAATTCCACTCATATCTTTAAATACTTTTTTCTCTTTAAATTTTCCCATTAAATCTTTTTCGAAAAATAGATCAAATCCTGCTGATATAAATATATCTGATAAATTATCTGGATTATCATTATTAATTACATCATTTTTTAGCCAACCTAATCCCATAGACGCAGCTTTCAATTCATAACCAATGTTATCTACTACACTTTTATCTTGTTTTAGTAGATATGATTCAAATTTCTCTAGTAGTGGGATTCTTATTGGACAAGGTAAAAGTCCCTGTATTTTTATTTTTTTATCTGTCATATCATTTTTTTCTTTATATGTAACATCTACTGTTTCACGTTTTGTTTTTATTGTACTTAATAATAATTCTGTAAATGTATTTAGATCCATTTTTTTTAATTTTATCGCTTGTTCATAGGTAACTATTTTACCAAATTTTTCTCTTTGTTCTTTATCTCCCATTTGTGGAAAACCTTTAGATACAAATATATCTATTGTTTCCGGATAATTATTTGTAATTGTAAATAAGCTATCTGTATTATTAAAATATTTATTCTCCAAAATTCTCACTCCTTTTAGATTTTTTATTTATTATCTACATATATATTATACCTTTTTGTTAAAAAAAGCCGTAACCAATGTTACGACTTTTTTATTTTTTTAATTATTATAATTAAATATATTAAATCCTAAATCTTATATTCAATTTTTTATTATTTTATCACTATTTTTATTTTTATATTTCATCTTCACTGGTAATATAATTATCGTTTTTTCCTTGATTTTTTAGATGGATAAAACCTTATACTCAAGTATTATTTGATATTTTATTACATAAAAATCATATATGTTCGTTTTTTTTAAATAAAAATATAAAACATTAAAATCTTATCTATATTTATTATAAAATTTTGAAACCATCTAATTTAAATTTTATTTTTCTTAATTTCAATGAATCTCTATTAAAATCCATATCTATTTGCATTTTCAATCTGTTTTTATCTCTTCAAACTAATTTATATTCATAAAAATAATTTATTTTATTATCTTCTGTACTTTCTGTAGTAGGGTTACCTAAAAATGTAATAAAATTATATGTTCTCGGAAAAACAATATTTTCTATCTCCTTTAGATTATCATCTAGTTCAATTGTAATACTAAATTTTTTTCTATTAATTTCTGCTTTACCAATTTTTTTTAAAGCATAATTAAGAAAATCTTTTGAAAAAATTTTAGGAAATTCTTTATTTGAAACATATTTTACAAGTTTTCCATCTATAAATTCAAATGAGATTGGTATATTATCCACTTCATTTATAATACCATCTAAAGTCTTTTTTACAAATAAATACTCAATTTTATTAGAATATTCTGTTTTAATTTCTGTTAAACCACGAGAATTCATTATTTTTTCAATATCTTTTTCCAATAAAACAGGATTTAGAAAAATCATTGTGAAATTATCTTTATTACTTAATACAAAATTCTCTTTTGGTGATCTCATCTGCTCTTTTACTTTAAGCACTCTACTATAATAGCATCCTGATAAAGTAAATGTAAATAAACAAAATATCAATATTCCCATCTTTTTTAATACCAAAAAAAATCACAACCTATAAAATTATATTTGAATAATACTCTATTAATTCTCTTAATTTATTATTTACATCCTCTTCTGTAGTTAATTCACCACTTTTTATCATTTCTGCTATTTCGTCATATATTACTTTCTTTTTTTTCTCAATATCTTCATTATTTATCCCTTTTATCTCCATTTTTTTACATTATATAATATATTAATTATATAATTTACCTCCTTTTAAAAGTAATTATTATTAACGACTTTCTAATTCCACATACTCTTTTGGTTCACATACATTTTTATATGCAGGTCTTATTATTTTTGCATGGTTTGCAATCTCTTCCATTCTATGAGCACTCCAACCAACCATTCTCGCCACAGCAAATAATGGTGTAAATAATTCCTCTGGTATACCTAGTATTTGATACACCAATCCTGAATAAAAATCCACATTTGCACTTACACCTTTATACATTTTTTTATGTTTAGATATCATTTTTGGTGCAATTTTTTCTACTTTTGCATAAATTTTGTACTCTGATTCTATCCCTTTCTCTGTAGCTAATTCCTTTGCATACTTTTTAAGGATAACAGCTCTAGGATCTGATAATGAATATACAGCGTGTCCCATACCATAAATTAGTCCATTTTTATCAAATGCTTCTTTATTCAGTATTTTTTCAAGATAAGCTGCAATTTCCTCATCATCATCCCAGTTTTTCACATTAATTTTTATGTCGTCCATCATTTTTGTAACTTTAATATTTGCTCCACCATGTTTATATCCTTTTAAAGATGCAAGTGATGCTGATACTGCAGAATAAGTATCTGTACCTGATGACGTAATTACATGATTTGTGAAAGTGGAATTATTTCCTCCACCGTGTTCTGCATGTAAAATCAGTGCAATATCTAATAATTTTGCCTCTTTATCAGTATAAACTTTATCCTCTCTAAGCATATAGAGTAAGTTTTCTGCAATTGATAATTCTTTTGAAGGTTTATGTATAATTAAACTCTTTTCTTTTCTATAATAAGAGATTGCTGCATAAGAATATACTGCTAATAGTGATGCTCTTGATATTAATTGAATCGACTGCTCCAGAACATTTTCTAGTGAAATATCATCTGGATTTTCATCAAAATTATATAATGTTAATACACTTCTTGCCATTGTATTCATTACATCTTTATTTGTAGATTTCATCATTATATCTTTTACAAATGCTTTTGGTAAATTACGATATTCTACAATAATATCATGAAATCTATTAAGTTCCTCTTTATTAGGTAATCTTCCAAATAAAAGAAGATATATTGTCTCCTCAAATCCAAATCTTCCCTCTTTTTTTATCCCATTTATTATATCATTTACATCAATTCCTCTATATATTAGTTTACCATCTATAGAGCATAGCTCGCCATTTTTTATCTCTGTACCCACTACATCAGCTATCTCTGTAAGTCCAGCTAAGACACCTTTACCACTTATATCTCTTAATCCTCTTTTTACTTCATATTTTACATATAATTCATTATTAATAACACTTGATTTTACTATTTCATTTTTTAGCTTTTCTAATATCTCTTTTTCCATTACTCCCTCTGCTAACAAAAATATATATATCAATTTTTCATTATAGCTATTCACTATTTAAACATAAAAATTCATTTATACTAAAGTATTCCATTATTATACCTTATTATATTATCTATTTTTTGCCGAATTGTCAGCAGAATTTTCACCTCCTTATTTCCATTTTAGTATTGTATTTTTTCATTCAACATTTTAATAAATTTTTTTATCTCTTCATCTTCTGGAACCATTTTTAGTGCTTTTTCTGCATTTTGTATTGCGCTTACAATATCTCCCATCTGATTGTGTATTTTAGCTAGTCCATACCATCCCTTATAGTTAAATGGATCTTTCTCTATCATATAATTAAAATCTATTAGTGCTTTTTCATAATCTTTTTTTATTCCGTAAATCATACCACGATAATACATTGCTTTAAGATTATTGGGTTCTTCATCCAATACAGTTGTAAAATCATTAATAGCATGCTCGTAATCGGATTCAATAAAATAAGCCATCCCTCTATGAATCAAAACTATTATTCTTACAAATTGCTTTGGTTCTAATCTAATTATTTCACAATATAAAGCTATTGAATTCTTAAAGTTCTTAAGATTGTGTTCATTTAAAGCTTCTACTAACAATTTATCGATTTTAGTTTTATTTTTTTCCCTGTCCTCTTTTGATAATACTTTGTTTTTATCTATATTTTTATCTATATTTTTATCTATATTAATTTCATTATTTATTTTAGTTTTATTTAAGATTTCACTTGTTTTTAGCTGAAAATCTGTATTATTTTCTAATTTTTTTAAAAATACATCTCTTCTATTTTGTGATTCTGTATTTAAAAATTTTTGCATATCTCTTATCTCTTGAAATGTAATATCTGATAGAGTAAGAGTTGCATTTAAAGCAGCCATTTTACGTTTAATATTATCATTTAATATTGTATCATCTGCTTTATACACAAGCTCATGTTCCACCTCTGCCCATGCATCTTGTAGAATAGTTCTAATCTGTATCTCACAAACCATTTGATTTTCAATACCATATTTTATAAGTAGATCTACAGGTAATTTAATTAGAAAATGGATAGAACTGTATCCAAACTCCTTAAATGACTGTTTATCCCCTTTACGCTCCTCCTCTACAACAGAATATTTTGTAATTATTGTGTCCTCTACAGTTTTTATATCTTCTAAAAAAAAGCATATAATCCTAAATCCTAATATATCATTAATTTCAATATTTTCTTTATTTTTTACCTCTTTATATTTTTTTATATATTTTTTGTAATAACTATCAAATGATTTTGCTCTATATTTTTGACTGAAATGGATATTTAAATTCTCTAAATCTTTTTTCATTATTTTTGCAAAATCATACAATATTGAGTTATATATCTCCTTTTTCTCTAAATAATCTTTTTCCAATGTTTTTTTATCAGGAAGCTTTGAAATCATAGTTTTCACCCCTTTTTAGATACACCAAAACATAATATTATTAAAATTAACTTCAATATATTTTAATACTGTTCAATGTCTATTTTTTCGACATTATTTAATTCACTTTTTAAGAAAAGTTTCCCTATTTTTTGAAATTTTTCTGGAGCATCGCTAACATAAAATTGATGATTATTAGTACTTTGTTCTTTGAATATATCTAGTTTCAACAAAATATTTTTTACCAAAATTGCAGTCTCCTCTGCAGAATCTATTAATGTTACATTATCCCCTATTATTTTTGATAAAGTCTCCTTAATTAGAGGATAATGGGTGCATCCCAGTACAAGAGTATCTATATCGTTATTTAAAGTAGAAAGATATCTTTTTGCTATTAAATCTGTAATTTCATCCTCTATCATCCCCTCCTCAATTAATGGAACAAATAAAGGACACGCTTTTTGATAAATTTCTACATTTTTATTTAGATTTTCAATGGCTAATTTATATGCGTTACTATCTATTGTTGCATTTGTAGCAATTACACCTATTTTACCGTTTACCGTTGTTGCAATAGCTCTTTTACTACCTGCTTTTATTACACCAATAACCGGTATATTTATCATTGATTTTATCTCTTCTAATGCAAGTGCAGATGCTGTATTACATGCAATTACAATCATTTTAACATCTTTTGTCATGAGAAATCTTACTATCTCTTTCGCATACTTTACAACTGCATTTTTTGATTTTGTACCATATGGCACCCTTGCAGTATCACCGAAATATATTATATTTTCATTAGGAAGAAGATTTATTATCTCTTTTGTAACTGTTAATCCGCCTAAACCAGAATCAAAAACTCCTATACTTTTATTTTTCATTATAAATAAATCTAGTTATATAAAACACGTGTTTTATATAGCTCCCTCCTCTCTTTAAATGTTTTAGAAAAATATAATTAATTAATTTTTTTAACAATTTTTTTTATAAAAAACATAATAAGAAAAATCAATGTAAAAATAATTAAAATCCAATTAAATACTAAAAAAACAATATTTTTCTTCCCTATTATTTTTACTAACCTCATATTTTCATAATCTTTTTTAAATATCTTTATACAATAATTTAATGAATCTGCAACATAAATTTTATCACGATCAACCCACACATCTTTCAATGAGTTAAATTGGTTATTTTTTTTACCTTTTTCACCAAATATAAATTCTAATTCATAATCTTCATTAAAAATTTTAATTTGCTCACTACCATTATCCACAGTGTATATTTTATTTTCGTATATATCGTAAAATATAACTTCTGGCACAATGAAATCATACTCACCGTATTCCGAATCTATATCAATATCTTGTTCATAAAATCCATCGGTATCATACACACAGACTCTAGCATTTAGAGTATCTGCAACAATAATATTTTTCTTATCAACTGTAATTCCTTTTGGAAATATAAAATTACCAGGTAGATTTCCACGATAACCAAACTGTCTACCAGGTTCACCATCTTTGGTAAATATCTGTATCCTATTATTCTCTGTATCTGTAATATATATTTGACCTTGGTTATCTACAAATAAACTCTGTGGTTTTTTCACTTCACCAAGTAAATTCCCCTCTTTAAATTCTATTTGATTTTTAATATTTCCATCTAAATCAAATATCGATATCCCAAAATTTACGTCTAGTAAATACAAATTTTTATCTCTTATAAAAATATCTGTAATAAGTGCATATACTTTATAATTATTAGCAGTTGTCTCCCTTTTTCTACCAAATGAAAACTGATATTTCCCTTTTGCATTATATTTTATTACACTATTGGTAAATCGATCCCCTACATAGATATTTCCATATTCATCTGTTGCTACTGTAATAGGTAAAATCCGTGTTTTATATGTTTTATATTTATAATAATTATTTTCAAATCCATAATTTACTATATTTATCAAAATGAATATAAAAAGTAATATTTTTTTCATTATTCCCCCTTGTTCACAGTAGATAAGTATTTAATAATTGTATTTCCCAGTGCTTCTGCAATTTTATCCTGTTTTTTATTATTAGTCAAAATTTCAAAATCATTATCATTTGTAATAAATCCCAATTCAATTAAAAGTGCTGGTGATATTGAATTTGAGTATTTAACAATATTGAAATTTGAATCTTTCACAGTTCGTGGTTTAATTAAATCTTGTTTTTTTAAATGTTCATAGAAAAATTCACCAAGTTTTTTACTTTCTTCATATTTAAATTTTTCAATTTTCCCAGAATAATAGAAAATATCGTATCCTTGCACCTCTCTTGTTTTCCATGAGTTAATATGAATTGAGATATAAATTGTCTTTCTATAATATAGTAAATGTTTTATTCTGTCATAGAGTTCCAATGTCTCATCCTCTTCTCTTGTTAGAACAACATTTATTTTATTATTTTCTAAAAAATACTTTAATTTTAAAGAAATATCCAAATTAATATTTTTTTCATAGTGATCTTCTCTAAGTGTACCCGGATCCACGCCACCATGTCCTGGATCTATAATTACAATATAATCATCATTTTCTATATATTCATTGAAATTATCTTTTAACTTATTTTTATTCTTTTCAAGATGTTTTATAAGATTTTTTCCCTCTCTAGCATTATATCTTGTATTGGTTTTTGATTCCTCATGTGCTATTTTATATAAATTATCATAATTATTGTAAAAAATAGAATCATCATAAACAATATTTTTATTATTTTTCTTAGTTTTATCCTCTTTATTTTTTTTAATTTTTTTAGTTTTTTTAGTTTTTTCTATATTTTTTCCCATATTAAAATTAAATTTATACTTAAAAAAATCAAAACTTGATTCTTTATTAAGAAAAAATACTACAATTAATATTAATAGTACAATTATTGATGTAATTTGAAAAATAGCAATATTTTTTTTAAGCTTATCTATGGCATTTTTAATTTTATCTGGTTCTGTTAGGTTAACTGTATTTTCTTCTCCCAATACTTTATCAGCATAAATATTTTTTCTAAGAGTTGATCCCTCTTTAATATTCGTTAAATCTCTATCCCATATAGTACGCCTATATATCATATAGATATAAAAAATCATCACAGATATAAATATGATAATAAATATATAATTTATAAACATCCTATACATATTATTCTCCTTAATGATTTTAATGAAAATTATCGATTATATTATTTATTATACAATATTTTAAAAAAAAATTCAACTTTTTAAAATTATCACCGTTTTCTATATTTTCATCTTCATTTAAAAACATAATCTTGTTTTTTGGGCGAACACATAGGTTCGCCCCTACATTGTTATGATTTTATAA
Organism: Fusobacteriota bacterium; assembly: GCA_012519615.1. Lineage (GTDB taxonomy): Bacteria > Fusobacteriota > Fusobacteriia > Fusobacteriales > JAAYPW01 > JAAYPW01. Next base: position 464 of record JAAYPW010000101.1, on the reverse strand, counting down.
ACGTTTTCTATATTTTGATTATTTTAAATAACCTCTCCGTCGGCAATTGCCGACACCTCTCCTAAGAGGAGAGGCTTTTTGTAAACGTTTTCTATATTTCATCTTAATTTAAAACATAATCTTGTTCTCTATATAATAAAACTTTATTGATGGCGGCAAGCCGCCGGAGGAGGAGTTGGGGTAGGTGGATTTCCCCTATCCCCCAGCCCCTTTCCGCTGGAAAGGGGAGCTAAAAACGTAATTATAATATCTACATTTTCTATATTTCATCTTAATTTAAAAACATAATCTTGTTTTTGGGTACCCACAAGGGACACCCCTACATTGTTATGATTTCATAAACGTTTTCTATATTTTGGTTTTTTCGTGCCTATCGGAATGAAATTAAATTTTCAAAATAAAACTTCGCCGTCCAAATCGTTGAGCGGATATGTTTATAGCGAAACGATTTCAGAAGTTTTATT
>JAAYPW010000100.1 GCA_012519615.1 Fusobacteriota bacterium | reverse complement strand
TTTATCTATACCTTCATAAGTAACTTATCCACATCTAATATTACCACTAATCTATCATTTACCTTTGATAATCCTTCTAAAAATTCCTCTTCTATATTACATGAAAACTCCAAAGGTTTTTGAACATCCTCTTCTTTTATATTAATTACATCTTTTACTTGATCTACAATTATTCCGATAAGTTTATCTTTTGTTTCTATAATTATAACTACAGTTGTTTTATCATATGGACGTAAACTCATATTAAATCTCTCTCGTATATCTATTAAGTGTATAATATTTCCACGTAGATTAATTACACCTTTTATATACGGAGGTAAATTTGGAACTTTTGTTATTTTTTTCATACCAATTATCTCACGGATCTTTAATATAGAAAACGCGTACTCCTCATCTTCAACTGTAAAACTAAGATATTGTTTTCCATATGCACTAAATCCCAATATTGAATTAATAGATTCATTCATTTCATATAAATTTTCTTCCAATTTATTCACCTCTTTTTTGCTATACTTATTTTTAAAACTAGATCTCCTCTATCTCTTCATCAAATGGGATTACCGATTCTGGATCATATTTATTTTTATCATTATACAATTTCACACCTCTAATATCATCATAATTAAATTCATCAAAATTAGCAATTTTAAAGAAATCGACGAAATTTAAAAATTCTCTAGCTTGATGATATAGTACTGACGCTGCAGCAGAATTTTCTTCTGATATTGTAGCATTTACCTGTATATTCGCATCAATATCTGCTATTGAGTTATTCATATCTATGATCCCATCAGCTTGTTCATTTGCACCTTTTGTTATATCAAAAATAACTTCACTTATACTATTTATTTCTAGTACAATTTTATTTAAACTTGTAATTGTAGTATCTACCAATAAGCTTCCCTCATCAATTTTTTCCACACTATCTTTTATTTTCTCTTTAATCTCTTTTGCTGCTTTACTACTTCTCTGTGCTAAATTACGTACTTCTGCAGCTACAACTGCAAATCCCCTACCTTGTTCCCCTGCACGTGCAGCTTCTACTGCTGCATTTAGTGCAAGTAAATTAGTCTGGAATGCTATCTCGTCAATTACTTCTATAATATTTTCTATACTTTTTGAACTATAGTTAATACTTGTCATAGATTCCTTTAGATCGCTAGATAAATGTGCAACTGATTCAGCTTTTTTCTTAGCATTTCCTATTATTTCATTAGCTTCTTTTGTTTTGTCTGTATTTATTTTTACAATATGACTAATTTGCTCCATAGTAGTACTTGTTTTTTGTAAAACTGTAGCTTGTAATGCTGTTTTTTTAGCTAAATCCTCATTTGCACGGCTCATCTCTCTTGATGACTCCAATATAGTTTTACCACCATTACGTATTTGTAAAATTAGAGTCTCTAATATCTCCATAAATGCATTAAAATTTTCACCAAGTACATTCATCTCATCTCTAGTTCGTATATCAGAACGTGTTGAAAGATTCCCTTCAGATGCTTTTTTAAATAGATGTATAAAAAATGATACTGGTTTTAATACAAAATATTTTGTAATGTAAAGTACAGATATAAATAATATAATTATCGAAATTATAAAAACAGATATTATATAAACACTTGATTTATGCACTGCTTTTTTAATATTTTTAAAATCATCTTCTAATATATAAGTAAAATCTCCTTTTTTATAGTAGTTAATAAGATAATTGTTTTTTGATATAAAGTACCCGCTGCTACTATTCATTTTTGAGATATATTCAGTTAAAACATCATTATCTGATCCATTTTTTAAATTTACTGTTTTATCAACAGAACTGTTATTTTTATCTATTATATAACCTTTTAAATTTTTACTATTTTCTATTTTTTTAAAATATGTCTCAATTTCCATTTTTTTCATAAGATTTTCTAGATGGTAAGGTTTTAACCCTATTTGGATTATCCCAGGTTCATCGATTCTAGCTACACCTACATATTTATACAACTCTTTGTCTACTCCACGTTCCATATAATCTTGTGCTAATACATATGTAGGATCATCTATTATCCTCATAAATGGTCTAGTTTGATTATCTGTTTTAAAATCAAATCCTATAGTAGACTCGTTATTACTAGATATTATAATTCCGTTTTTATCCATAACATAGATTTCATCTATGTTCATTTTTTTAGCAAGATTTTTTATATTTTCTATTTTTAGTAGTGATCTATTCTCGTTTATAAGTTCTGCAACTAGCTTTGTTTGTTTAATATAATTATAATCTAGCTCTTTCTTTATTGAAATTAACGTCCTCTCTTTATTTTCTTTTTCATACACAATACTATCTATATGTTCTTGATTTACAGTTGCAGTTAGTTTAATAATATTTGTTTTAGTCATATTTGTAACTATAAAAAATATTGAACCGAAAACTAATAGCATAACTATAAATAACGGTATAAACATTTTATAAACAATTTTTCTTCTCATATTTTCCTCCCTTTATATATTATACTTTTATTATCTACTTGTTTTCTCTTTGGAGAGTTCTCTCTAATTATGCAATTTAGATCTTATTTATTTTAAATAATATAATTAAAAAAATTGTACATTTTATACTAATATTTACATAATAAAGAAATTTTCCTATATTAATTTAAGTTTCTATTTTATTAAATTAATATATTTAATAAAATTTACCCTATAGCTATATCTTCATTTTTTAACATATATATAAATTGTTCCCCATATATATCTTTTTTATTTGTTAATATGTTTACTTTTTTAGGTTTTATACTACTCATATAAGCACTTATTTTATTATAATATGATTCTACAGTATTATAATATAGCTCTTTCTTTAAATATAATTGCTTATTACTTATATTTTCTATTGAATTAATGTTTTCCATCTCCTCAATAGAGAATAAATATATATCACCAATATCAAATGTATCTAAAAAATCTTCATATTTTTTTTCACTCTGGAGTACTATCTTATAATAGTTTACTTCATTTGTAAAAATATCATCTTCTGTAGGATCAGACTTTTTAATTGCACCAATACTTTCAAAGTTATTTTTCAGTATTATCCTCTTTAATTCAAACATATCTGCTGTTTCATCAAAAAAAACTTCTATTTTATAAGAATATCTCTTAATTTCTCCTATTTTTTCAGCTTTTTTCATATTATTCTCTAATTTATTTTCGTTATTAGTAGATAGAATAAGAGGTTTACATGTTTTATTATCGCTATTTTTTAATGAATTATTATCACTATTTTCTCTACCTTTACCTAACATATTTTTTATTTTGTCTATACTTTCATAAAATTCTTTTTTTTCATCTTCTAATTCCCTGTTGAAATCAATAAAATTTCCCGAAAACATCTCTTTTCTATATTCTAATCTTTTCTTTACAAGATTTAAACTCTCTAGTACAACTTCTATTAATTCATTCTCTATACAGTAATTTTCCTCTTTAATGTTAATAAATAGATCTTCCAGATTATGTGAATAGTTCTCTATCTCATATAGATCAATCATAGAACTTGCACCTTTTATACTGTGCATTGTTCTTAAAATCTCATCCATAGCTTCATTATCAAAATTTCCCTCAATCTCGATAATCTTATCAATACAAGAGTCTAGCATCTCTATTGTGTCTTCAAAAAAAAGCTCCAGCATCTCTTTATCCATAACTTCAAGCATTCTATCAACTCCTATTACTCATAGATTGAATCGTGTATATTCTTAAGGTCTAATATAAGTGCAACTTCCCCATTACCTAAAATTGTCGCCCCACTAAATTTATCTACCTCTTTATCTTTTATCCCTATTTTTTTTATTACAATTTGTTGTGTATCCAATACCTCATCTACCATTATAGCAGCTTTACCTCTATATGTCTCCACAATTAAAATAGTAGCATTTGTTGGATCTTTTATAGCATTATCTATTTTAAATATATTATATAATTTTATAAGTGAAAAATATTCACCACGTAAATCTATAATCTCTTTTTTCCCCTTAAATTGCTTAATATTTTCCTTTTTAGGTTGTACAGATTCTACAATACTAAGTATCGGTACAATATATATATTATCTCCCACTTTCACAAGCATCCCATCGATTATAGCTAATGTAAGTGGTAATCTTATTTTAAAACAAGTATTT
>JAAYPW010000099.1 GCA_012519615.1 Fusobacteriota bacterium | reverse complement strand
TATAAGTGTAAAAAGCAAAATACAGTATTAATATTATCTGGTGTTCAAAGGCAGCCAAAAAATGCTATTACAAAAATTGGAATTGATAAACTAATTGGTTCTGAAAATATTTTTACACATATTGATTTAGCTCTTATTAGAGCACGAGAAATAGTAAATGATTATCCAGATATTAAAGATATTGCTTAAATAAAAAATGCAGATATAGATTTTATCTGCATTTTTTTTATTTAATTACTATATTTTATCTTATTTGTATATATATCATATCTTTCACTACCTAAAATATCCAATAATTCTAAATTAGAAAATATGCTTCCATTTTCCTCTTTACATTTTTCTATTTTTTTTATCTCTTTCGGTGTAAATTTTAACCATTTTAATACTTCGCTATCTACATCATTTATATTTATTTTTTTTACTACTTTTTCTTCTAAAGGATATTTCACATAAAAACTATCTTTTACTTTATTTAATGTAGCCTCTCCTATACCTTTTATATTCTTTAAATCATCTAAATTTTCTATACATCCTATAATTTCTCTATATTTTAAAATATTCGTTGCTGCATTTTTACTTATTTTTCTTATTTGTAACTCTTCAAAACTCGCGCTATTAATATCTAATTTACCGCTTGATTGTTTAAAGTTCGTCTTTTGAATAACAAGCTCTTTCTTTATACTATTTTCTACATTTTTTTCCTGCTTATCTATTTTATTGTCATTAAAATATATTAATCCTATTCCAACTAATATAAAAACTATAAAATACAGAATATCCATTTTTTTCATAAAATTAGTCGTCCCCTTTTATATATTGCATTTTTACATTATGAATTGTTGTGCTATTTGCTACTACGTCTATTCTATTATCATTTGCAGCTGACGGATAATAAAATCCTGGTGATTTTACAGCTATTTGGCCCTCACCAGATTTCATTCCATATATTATATAATTTCCAAAACTATCAGACATTATAAATTGATAATAATTACTTCCTTTTTGTCCAACTGTTATTACAGAGTGCCCACAAGTTTCATTATTATATCCAGATACTTGCCCCATTACCTCACCATATGTTCTATCTTTATTGTCTCGTAGATAGATTCTTAAATCAAGTTTATCCTCGTTTAAATTAATTATAGTAGAATTTGGTTCGTAACCATTTTTAAATATATATACATTTATCTCTGATTCTGGTATACCTGTTACAAGAAAACTACTATTTTTATCTAAAACTTCCATATATGATATCTCTTGGAATACTCCATTTATTACAACAGTAGCCCCTTCAAGGCTTTCACCAGTTGCATCCGCATATATTTGTCCTCCTATAGAAAATTTAATTGGTTCAGCCTCTCCTGCTCTTGTAATAGGTTTTGGAGTTATATACCCAATAAGATTTTTTTGACCATAAGAAAATATACTTATTCCAGTTTTTAAATAATAATTTGAATTATCTATTCTATAACTATCCCCTGATTCTTTAGGAATAATATAAGGGTCACCTCCATCTCTTACAAGTGGAAAATACCCATCATTTCCAGTTATAAATTCCACGTCTTGAACTTTAACAGTTGTATTTGAAACTGTATTTTCAGTTAGAATATCTTTTATATATCCTTCTATTGTTCCAATTTTTTCATTATCTTTATAGCCACCATGACACGAAATCAAAAATAGTGTTAATAAAGCTATAACTATTTTTTTCATTTTTGTTCCTCCTAATTTAGTATACAATATTTATTTTACAGGTTTTAAAATACAGTTATACTCTCTGCAATTTTTAGTGCATACTCTTCCGAGTTATCACTTTCTGTTTCTACATATATATTTATCTCCTCATGTTTTTTTAAATTAAAAACTTTAATAATAGTTACACTATTTTCTGGAATTTCAATAGGTGTAATATAGATAACACATTCTTCCTTTTCTATACAATATATTTTTCTTACTTCTTTATTCAAATTTATTTTAACTGTTTTATAAAATAGACCAAATTTACTATTTATAGATTTTTTGACAACAGAATAATTATCTTTTAATCCAATTGCATTTTCTAAAATCCACTGAATAACAATATTATTATCTTGAAAAATACTTTTTTTAGTATAAACAGCTATTTTATCTCTTGTATTTGTATCTAGAAAAACTTCATTTCCATAAGAATCAATTGTCATTATTATACTACTTGGTAAATTTAAAATGATATTTCTTGCTCTATATATTGAACTATCATTACTTTTTTTATAATTATATTCATATTTTTCAGGTTTTATGAACTCTTCACCATATCTTTTTTGTAAATGATTAGAGTAAGAGATATAGATAAATATTATTATAATTGATAGTAGTATAAAATAAATTTTTTTAGTTTTATTCTCTTTTATTTTTTTCTCTACAAAATATTTTATATCATTTTTTTTTATATATTCCAATATTTTCCTATGATTTTTTCCACTTACACCTATTACAATATCTTCAAAAAAATTTCCATTATGATATGCTAAATTAAATCTACCTTTTTGTGATTTAATTAATAATCCCATATCATTGATGATTTTTTTTCCATTTTTATAAATTAGTATATTTTCACCATCTACACGATCTAAAATAACATGATTGTTTTTGTTTTTAAAAATTAAAAAACCATATTTTACTACTAAGAATACTATTGAAACACTAAAAAACGGTTGTAAGAAATACTCTCCAAATACAAAAAATGATAATATAAAATAGAAATATAATATTACCAATGTATCCTCTAACTTTAAAAGATAATTTTCCCCTTTTAATTTCAACATATATTTACCCCCTTAAAACAAAGTCAATAAATTGCTTTGCTGTTCTTCCTGATTTTTTATTTTGTGATAATTCCCACTGCAAAGCTTCTCTATGCAATTTTTCATTAATTTGAATATTATGTATATTTGCTAGTCCATCTACTATATTTAAATATTCCTCTTCTGTTGGAGATAAAAAAATTATTTTAATTCCAAATCTATCTGATAAAGATAGTTTTTCATTAATTGTGTCATTTAAATGTATCTCTTCATCTAATTCATCTCTATCTTTCCATACCTCTTTCATAATATGTCGACGATTAGAAGTTGCATATATAACTACATTTTCCATAAGTGTTTGTAATCCACCTTCAATTACAGATTTTATCTCTTTATATTCATAATCATTTTCTTCAAAAGATAGGTCATCTATAAATACAATAAATCTTCTACTACTATTTGAAATTTTTTTCATTATAATCGGTAAATCTAGTAACTGTTTTTTATTAATTTCAATAATTTTTAAACCATTTTCTTTAAACATATTAACGCTTGCTTTTACACATGATGATTTTCCTGTTCCCCTTGCTCCCATTAATAAAATATTACTTGCTCTCTTTCCTTTTATAAATTGTCTAGTATTTTCAATTATAATATTTTTTTGATAATCATATCCTATTATATTTTCAAATCTTATATTATCATATTTATCAATTTTATAAAATCTTTTTTTTCCTTGTGACCATCTAAAAGCTGTTCCTAAACTATATTCACCATATCCATTTTCAATATAATATTTTATTAGATTATCAACAATCTCTTTTTCATTATCTATATCTAGTTCAATTTGATTTATAAATTTTGATAAAACTTCATCAAATTTATCCACTTTTTTAGGTTGATAATTGTAAAAAAAAGAGTACTTTGAATATTTATTTTCTAAAAAATAATTATATGAAAACAGTTTAATAATTTTTTTTAGCTTTTTTATATCCAAAACTGCTGCATCATATAGACTACTACCAATATCACCAGAGTATTTATCACATTTTATTGTAAATATATTTTCATCTGTTATAAATTTATAAAAAATATATTTTTTTATTAACTCCCCTTGAAATCCTTTTTTTTCCGCTAACTCAATTATATAGTTTAGAATCTTAGAGTAATTTTTTTCTAGATCAATTTTATTTTTTGTTTTTTTTTCAAAATTTTGTAAAATTTTTTCAATTTTTTTTATTATCTTATCATTTTTTAATCTTCTAAATAAAATAAATTTATTAAATTTAAAATCTTTTTTTTGATTTATTTCCATATTTTCACTACACATTATGCCTCCTAGTTTTCTTATAAAAATATTTTATCTATTTGATTTGAATATCTATTTTCTAATATTATTAAATGACTTCTTTTAGTATCCAATTTTTTATTAAAATATATTTCTAACATATTTATATCTTTATAATATTTTATATTTTTTATAGAGTCAATCGGCATATTTTTAAATATTGAATAAATTCTATAGTTTGAGAAGTTTTTATTAGGAAATTTTTTCTTCATTTTTGTTAATATGTTGTCTACTTCATCTTTATCTATATTTAAAACATTTTCACCATATATTTTTTTAGGTATTTTTTCTATTTTTCCTATAGAACTATAACATTTTATTAATCTATTTTCTAAGTAAAGATTTTTTATATTAATGTTTTCTTCATAGAATATGTAGTTTTTTACCTCTCTTTTCTTAATTAAAATCTCTCTATTTTTTATATTTATAAAAATATCTTTTAATAAAATTTGATTATTTTCTATTTTTACCAATTCAGCTAACGATAATATTTTTTTTATAATAGAATTAGGTATTCCATTTATAATACTAACTTTAGAATTTTCTCTTAAATCTTTTATAGATAAGTTATTAAAAAAATTATTGCCAGTAATATTAACATAATTTTTTAAATCTGTTTTACTTATATTTATCGCTTTTTTTTCTAAATTTATTATACCAATTTTAGGACCTTTTATCTCTTTTTTCATCGTATCCCATACATCTTTTATGACATTTACAATTCTCCTTTGCATATCAACTTTAACGCCTCCTTTATTCTTTTAATAGGTTCCAAAATATCATCTATATCCCCTGCGATTTGCAAAAAATTATCCAAAATTGCTTCTTTATTATGTTCATCTACCATAATTCTAATAGGTTTTTGTCCCTCTTTAATTTGAATAATAGCCTCATCTTCTTTTACAAATTTATATGCACCAACTTCTTTAAATGGGTTAATTTGAGTTTTTTTTACTAATACAACTTCCTCTTTAACAATATTCTTTAAATAAATATTTTCAATATCATCTATAATATAAATTTCCGGTCTATTTTCTAATTTTGATAATAAATTTGCCATTATAACTTCTTCTCTTAAATATTTATCTAAAACATCACCATACAATACCTTCTGAACTTTTGTCGGTTTTACAGGTTCAGTATATTTAAATTCTATAGGGATTCCACGTTCGTCAGCTATCATTACACCTCCGGCATACTCCTCATTTTCATTATAAATTTTAAAATATGCTATTTTTTTCATTTTATCCCCCTTTTTTAAACTTCGAAATCTACCATTCTTCCTTTATCTGGTTCTTTTGCTCTATGAGAATGTTTTTCTTCATTTTTTTCTTTTTTTTCATTAGATTCATGTTCTCTATTTTTTTTATTTTCCTCTTTTCCTATATTATTTTGTTCTGTTTCTGTTAATTCAACAATTGTTGTATTTAATCTTTCAGTTTCTTTTCCCACAATATTTTGTGCATTTGCTTGCTGTCCTACTAAATTTTGCTCCTCATTTTTTTTTATTTTTGCTACTTGATCTACGTTCTTTACAACTACTTGCATATCAATAGGTTTTAACATTTTTATCACCTCGCTTACATAGTTAAATAATAGTAGATATCTTTATTTATAAAAATAGACAGGTTGTTCTCCTGTCTAAACTAAAGAAGTAAATTTTACATCAGCTTTTTCATAGTAAAATTTTACATTTTGTAGTTCTTCCTTCACAAAATATGTTCCCTTCCTTATTTTGATTTTTATACCAGGATAACAATATGCATGTACATTAACAGTTGCATTTTTTACTTCATTTCCTTTTTCTGTGTTATCTTCTATTTGAATTTTTAAATCAGATATTGTTTTTGTAGTTATAAATTTTGCACTTATAAGTTGGTTTAAAAAATCTTCTTTTTCGGGTTCTAACTGTCCCGCTGTTTTTAATTTACTAAGAACTGCTATATTTTTTTCAATTTGTTGCATTTTTTTAATCATATCTTCTATTTCAAGTTCAATTTTTCTTTGTTCTTCCACGATCTGAGGATTATTTCCAACTTCAATATCTGTTTTGATTCCCCTATTTGATCCTAAGTTAATCGCCTCTATCCCCTCTGCAGCTTTTATCTCGCCGCCAACAATCACACCTTTTTTATCTATTACAGTTATCTTTTTTTGACTATACACTTTACAATTCATTAAAGCCTCATTTGCAATTATATTTCCATCTGCTTGTATTGTAGATGACTCTGCAAAGTTAAGAATAACATCTCCTTGTGCCTCAACTTTTCCACTACCTTTACCAAAAAAACTTCCTCTAATTACAATATCTCCCTCGGCATAAAGTGCTGCTTTTTCTACATTTCCTTTAACTTCTATATTTCCAGTTGCTCTTACAGAATAATCTGGCATAATATCACCTTTTACAATGACATTTCCTACAAAATCAATATTTCCTGTACTTATTCCTACACTATCAATTACAAATGTATCTAAAACACTGATTTTTTTATCTCTACAAGAGACCATTCCGGAAATTTCTGAAATTATTTTATTACCATCATCTGATATATATGTATTTTTACCTTTTGAAAGATTTATATCTCTTCCATCTTTTGCTGTAATTTCTTCGCCAAAGACATTAAATCCATTTTTTCCTTTTGTAGCATTAATTTTTTCAGCTAAAATTGCACCCTCTTCTACATTTTCAATAATATCAAGATTTTTAAAGTCTACTTTTCCATCATCTAATAGTGTTGGTTTCAAACTATTTTTTCTTGCTACAGAATTTATATGATATTTTACACTTGCATTTTCCCCATTTACAGGTTTTGTTCCTTTCGCTACAACAATATCTAGATTATATTTTTTTTCTTTTATTGCTTGTATAATATTTTCTTCTTGAATACCGTAGGTAATTTTAAATTCTCTTATTTTTTCTAATACATCTTTTAATTTAGGAAGTTCTAACCCTTTTGGTTCTGTAAAATTCATATATGCTTCCATCTTATCTTCTGAAATTATAATTTCTATAATAGACGATACATATAAACCTTCATAATATTCTGCAATTTTTATATTTTCGCCTCTATTTTCATATGCTTGATTAATCTTATTTACTTCAGGCGCCTCAATACTTCTTTCAGAGATTAAATTAATCACTTCATTAAAAGGTACATCTCCAAAATTTATTTTTAAATAAACACCCTCTTTTGTAATAGAAAGTTTTATTTTATTCTCTTTAATATTTTCATCATTCTTTTCTTTTATGTTTTTATTTTCTAATTCTTGTTTTTCTTTAATTGTACTGTTGCTTTTTTTTATATCTCCTGAATTATTTACGATTACTTTTTCTTTAGAAATTAATGTTGTTTTTAAATTTTCTGAAGATTCTTCTTTAATCCATACTTCTAAAACTACCTTATCACTACTTTCTTCTATAGTTTTATAAGCGATTCTAGATATTTCAGTATTTAACTTCTCTGCTACTTTTTTTATTAGTATAGTTTTATCTTTTCCTGTAACTTTATATCTTTTCAAATGAATCGCCCCCTCTTTAATTTAATAACTAATAATTTTTAAATTTATTTACTAGTTTTGCTCTCAATTTCATTACTGTTTTTGAGTGAATTTGAGAAACTCTAGATTCAGAAATATCTAAAATAGTCCCAATTTCTCTTAAAGTTAAGTCTTCGTGATAATAAAGAGTTATTACCATTCTTTCCTTTTCAGATAGTTCCATTAATTTTTCAACTAATGCTTTTTTTAGTTCATCTTTTTCTAAATTTTCCTGTGGATTTTCTGCTTTTACATCTTCCAATGTATCTACCAATTCAGTTTTAGATTCTCCACCATCATAGACAATATCATCTAAAGAAGATATATTTCCCATACTTACCTTTGAAAAAGTGTCGTTTAACTCTTTTATTGTAATATTTAACAATTCACAAACTTCTTCTTCTGTTGCGGATCTCCCTGTTTTTCTCTCTATTTCAATATATGCTCTTTCAATATCTTTTGCAGTTTTTCTAACTGATCTCGGAACCCAGTCTTGGACCCTAAGTTCATCATATATAGAACCTCTTACTCTAGTGACGGCATAAGTTTTAAAATTTATATTTTTTGTAACATCAAATTTATTTATAGCATCTAATAGACCAATAATTCCATACTCTACTAGATCTTCATACTCAACATTATTAGGAAGATTAACTATTATTTTTCCGACAACATATTTTACAAGCGGAATATACTTTAATACAAGAGTTTCTCTGATTTCTAAGCTACCATTTTTTTTATATTCAAGCCATAAGTCTTTATCTTCTATCATAATTTTTCCCTCCACCTATATCCCTGCAAATATTTTATTATATTTTTTTTACTCCATGTCCTATTGTTTTTATATTTAGTATTTTTGTATCTACTTCAAATTCAATTGTTCTACCGTGTGCTCCTCCTGTATCTTCTGCTACAATCTCTATTTTTAATTCTTCTTCTAATATTTTTTTCACACTTACTGTATTTCTATGTCCAATACTTTTTTTATCATCTGAATTATTGAAAGAAAACATTTTTGCTCCACCTGCAATTTTTGCTTCTAATTCTGATTTTTTTACACCTTTACTTTCCAACTCTTTTATCATTAAATTAAGTGCAACGTCAGCAAATTTTAAAGAATCAGAGTCTGGTTCAGTACTTTTAGGCAACATAATATGTGCCATTCCACCAATGTTTTTTATTTTTGAATAAAGTACTATCCCCACACAAGAGCCAAGCCCTAAAGTTATAAGTCTATCAGAACCGGAAGCTATCTTGTAATCAGCCATTCCAACTCTAATAGGTTCACTCATTCCCCACAACTCCTATCGTTTTTAATAATACATACAAAGAATCCAAATCTGGAATCATGAAAAAATTCCCGTCAATTGCTTCACCATCTCCAATAAACTCTGTTTCAATAAGTAGTGCATAATCGCTAACTTCACTAAGTTCTATTAAAATAGTACTAAGTATTGCACCTGCCATATCATATGCCAATGCCGGTGTTGATGGTACCACTGTTAATCCCGCAAATGCACTTAAAGCATTTAAATATGAACTAGTAAGTATATTTCCTACCTCCATAATAGCAGATTGTGATATTTCTCCTTGTACACCATCTTCAATTATCTCGCCTAGTAGCATTCCGACTAATTTTTCAGCACTTTTTGTTGGAAGTAAAAACATGATATTTCCTTGTATGTCTCCAAATATTCTTAAATATACACCGACTACAAGGTTCTCTGTTCCACCCAATAGCTCAGGTACTTTATCTAATGATAACACTCGTGCTCTGGGTACTGTCATATCTACTCTCTTACTTAATATTTGCGAAAGAGCTGTGGCTGCATTTCCAGCACCAATATTCCCCACTTCTTTCAAAGCGTCTAATTCTTTCGTATTTAAATTTTCTAGCTTTATTGCCATAGTCATCCTCCTGTTTAACTATACTTTCATTTCCAAAGTTTTTTCGATATTTAATAATGTAAATAATCTATCTTCTCCTAATTTACATACTCCTTTTAAATATTCTTGATTTATTGTTGAGTCAATAGTTGGATTTGAAAATATTTGATCTGTTCCAATTTCCATTACTTCTGATACACTATCTACCATTATTCCTATAGTTACATTATCTAGTTTTAATATTATAATTCTTTGTTTACTTGCTTTATCTGTTTTTTCAATTCCAAATCTTATACTAAGATCAATTATCGGTAAAACAATTCCTCTTAAATTAATTACACCTAAAATATATTTTTTTGATCTTGGAACTCTTGTTGCTTTTGTTGGTTTTATAATCTCTTGTACATTATCAATTTCCAAGGCATACTCTTCATCATTAAGAGAAAAACCTAATATTTGTATTATTTTTTTTTCTTCACTTGCCATCTATCTTCACCCCACTTTACAACAATGTTAGTACATCTATTATTAAAGCAACTTCACCATTACCTAGAACAGTAGCGCCTGTTATACCTTTGATTCCTGTAAATAATTTTCCTAATGATTTTATAACAATCTCCTGTTGACCTATTAAAAAATCTACAATTAACCCTATTTTTTTACCACCCATTTTTACAATTACAACAGTATTATTTTCTTGAATTTCATTATATTCTGGCACCTCTAATAATTTTGCAAAATTTACTATTGGAACAACTTCTCCACGGAGTACTGTTACAAGTTCATTTTGAACAACTTTTATATCTTTCTTCATCACATCTATTGTTTCTACAATATTTGCCAATGGGATTGCGTATATTTCATTTTTTAATTTTACAAGTAACGCTTCTATAATTGCAAGTGTAAGTGGTAATTTTATTTTTGTAATTGTTCCACTTCCCACTGTAGACTCTATAGCAATCTCTCCATTTAAAGCTTCTATTTTTGTTTTTACAACATCCATTCCAACTCCACGGCCTGATACATCTGTAATAGCTTGGGCAGTTGAGAATCCAGAGTGAAAAATTAATTTTAATATTTCTGCTTCTGACATTGCTGCTATCTCTTCTTCAGTGTGTAAACCCTTTTCAATAGCCTTATTCCCAATTATTTTTGCATCTATCCCTTTACCGTCATCTGCGATTACAATCATTACATTATTACCTTCGTGTTCTGCTTTTAATAATATTGTACCGGTCTCTATTTTACCTGCATTTATTCTTCCTTCCGGACTTTCTATTCCATGATCTATAGAATTTCTTATAAGGTGAATTAATGGATCACCTATTTCATCAATAACAGTCCTGTCTAATTCAGTTTCCTTACCTTCAACTACTAGTTCGATATTTTTCGACAATTCTCTTGATAAATCTCTAACCATCCTAGGAAATCTACTAAATACACTTTCTATAGGAACCATACGAACCTTTGTAACTACGGCCTGTAGATCAGCTGTTACCCTATCTACATGTGACAAAGTATCCGATAAATCCTGTAAATTGTACTCCAGTCCAATTTGAGCAAGTCTTGTTTTATTAATAACAAGTTCAGCTACTAGGTTCATTAATGAATCTAATTTTTCAGTATCTACCCTAACTGTAGATGTTTTTTTAGGCTTCGACGTATGTTGTCCTTGATTATCATCCGATTTTTTAGATGCTTGTGTTTTATGTTTATCTTCTTTTTTTTGTATTGCATCCTCTTTAATCTCCCTTGCTTCGGGATTAGAGGTGTTTTTAACTCCATTCATTACAGTTACAATAGCATCTTCTACTTCACTTATACTTACAATTGCTTCTTTAACTTCCTCAGAAGATTTATCAGTTATAAATACAAGTAAAAATGTACTTTCAAATTTTTCCTCTTCTAAATCTTGAACAGATGGGTTTGTTTTTATCACTTCACCAATATCTTCTAAATTCTTAAATATCATATAGGTTCTTGCTGCTTTTAATAGACAATCTTTTTCCAATATAACTTTTATAGAGTAAGAGATAATACCTTTTGCAGTTGCTTCTTCAAGAATTTGTTTTTCAAATTCATTAAATTCTATATCAAATTCTTCAGAATTATTATTAGAATTAGGTACTGTTTTTACCATATTATCCTCTTTTTCAATTTTTCCACCTTTTGCTAGGTTTTCAAGTTTTTTTTCTAAAGCTTCTGTTTCAGTTACTTCTTCCCCTTCATTTTCAATAACTTCATCTATTAAAAGATTTAGAGTATCTAAACACTCAAATAATAAATCTAGCATATCTGAATTAACTTTAATTTTATGATTTCTTATTTGATCTAATATATCTTCCATTTTATGAGTAAGCTCTGCTGTTCTAGTGAATCCCATTGTTGCCGACATACCTTTTAAAGTATGTGCAGATCTAAATATTTCTTCTATAATTTCCATATTTTCTGTATTTTTTTCTAATACTAAAAGAGCATCATTTAACAGTTGTAAATGTTCTCTTGATTCATCTATAAATACAGACATATATTGAGACATATTCATAAATACTACCTCCTCTAATTATTAATGTCTATTAATTCCATAATTTTATTTGATATATTATTTAATCTTTCTACATATTCCACTGCACCCATTTCATATGCAACTTTAGGCATCCCATATACAATGCATGATTGTTCATCTTGTGCTATTGTTCTACCACCTATATCTTTTATTTTTTTTAAATACTCTGCTCCATCACTACCCATTCCTGTCATTAAAACAGCAATTATATTTTTTTCATAAATATTTATAATTGATTTGAATAAAACATTTACTGATGGACAATGCCCTGAATAAGGTGGAGTTTTATTGTCCAATTTTATTTTTTTTTCACCATTTATTACCTCTACAAGCATATGAATTCCACCTGGAGCTATATAAGCAGTTCCATTTTTTAAAATTTCTCCGTCTTCTGCTTCTTTTATGATAATATCACTAATTATATTTAATCTATCTGCTAATGATTTTGTAAATTTTGGAGGCATATGTTGAACAATTACAATAGGCGCTTGTAGATGTCTAGGAAGTTTAGGTAATACTTCTTCCAATGCTCTTGGCCCACCTGTCGATACCCCTATTGCAATAATTTTATCTTTATTATTAATTTTATTTATATTTCTAAATTTTATTGGTTCAAATTTCGATTTTATATCTTTCTCTTTAGTATTTTTTTTAAAAATCTCAGAACTACTTTCTATATTCGTGTATTTTAAAGCTCCCATATTTATATATTTTGCATTTCTAATTTTTTCAATTAACTCTTTTTTTATATCTTTTATATTCATAGAAACCTCACCTGAAGGTTTTTCTAAGAAATCATAAGCTCCTAATTTTAAAGCCTCTAATGTTTCTTTTGCTCCATCTTTTGTATAATTACTTACCATAATTACTTTTGCTTGACTTTCTTTCATTATCACTCTTAGTGCACTAAGACCATCTAATATAGGCATTTGTACATCTAAAGTAATTACATCAGGTTTTAGCTCTCTATTCATTTTTATAGCTTCTTCACCGTTTTTTGCTCTCCCTATTATTTCTATATCTTCCTCTACTTTTAGCATATCTGATATCATATTTCTCATGAAAATAGAATCATCTACAACTAAAACCTTTATCATATGAAATCACCCACTTGTTATTTTAAACCAGTTTTTAAATTTTTCAATAATGCTTTTTTCATACTTTTTATTCTCAGTATCCATTTTTTTAACTATATAACGAATACATTCTGTAGCTTTTGAATTCGGATAGTATAATGCAAATGGCATTTTTTTAAAAATTGTATTTTTTACAACTTCATCTTCAAAGACAAAACCGAAATCTATAATATCTCTTTTAAGATGTTCTTTCGCTGTTTTTAATATTATATTAGAAGTTCTTCTATATTCTTTAATATTTCTTATTCTGTTTACTATTAAATTAATTGTTAATTCTCTTTTTTTCTCTGTAAGTATTTTTATCATACTATACGCGTCCATTAAAGCTGTTGGCTCTGTTGTAGTAACAACTAT
The DNA here is from genome assembly GCA_012519615.1 of Fusobacteriota bacterium. Classification (GTDB taxonomy): domain Bacteria; phylum Fusobacteriota; class Fusobacteriia; order Fusobacteriales; family JAAYPW01; genus JAAYPW01. The sequence goes on along the minus strand of JAAYPW010000099.1, from coordinate 18,574 downwards.
TACTTCGTCTGCAAGCATAAGAAAAGAAACAACATTTTTAGAAATTCCCGCTCCAGTATCTATTATTATTATATCGTATAAAGTATCTAATTTTTTCATTTTAATAAGTATTTCTTCACGATCTACATCTGATAGTTCTAATATATCGATAAACCCGTTTCCACCTGATATAAAATCAATCCCAGATGGTCCTTTTACTATAACATCTTCAATATTTTTTTTCTTTTTAATTAAATCACGCATTGTATATGCAGGACTTATACCTAACATTATTTCAACATTAGATAAACCTAAATCTCCATCTATAATAAGTACTTTTTTTTTCTCTTTTGCAATTAATGCAGCTAAATTTACCGAAAGACTTGTTTTCCCTACGCCACCTTTACCAGAGGTGATTGCTATTACTCTTACAGTTTCATATTCTAGATTGCTATTTATATCTTTATTTTCTTTCTCTTTTACCATCTCACGTAATTTACTAGCTTGATCCATTTTTTAACCCCTCAACAAATATTTCACTAAGTCTTTCTTTCGTAGGTAATTCAATATCATCTGGAACACATTGTCCAGTTGTTATAAAAGAGATTGGTATTTTATATTTTTTGTAGATACTTAGTAAAGCACCTATTCCTGTTGTTTCATCTAATTTGGTAAATATAATACTTGTAAATCCAATATATTTAAATTTTTCTATTGTTTCATATAATACGCTTAATTTAGATGTTGCACTTAAAACAAGACATACATCTATCTCTTTTTCTAGTTTTTCCACATAGACTTTTAATTCATCCATTTGTTCTTTATTTTTAGGACTTCTGCCAGCTGTATCCATTATGATAAAATCTTTATCTTTAAATTTTTTAATCGCGTCTACTAATTCCTCGGCTTCACGAACCACCTCTATTGGTGCCTGCATAATATTTGCATATGCCTTTAACTGACTTACCGCTTCCAATCTATATGTATCTGCAGTTATAAACGCAACAGATTTTTCTAGTTGCCATTTTTTTGCTACAATTTTTGCACAAGATGTTGTTTTTCCTACTCCTGTTGGGCCTACTAGCATAATTATTTTACTTTCTAATATTTTTTCTTTAATCTCAATATTCTCTACAAAATATTCTCTAATACCTCTATATATTTCTGTATCTGTAACATAATCTTTATTTTTTATATATTTTTCAATATCGCATACTATCTCATTAGATACATCATTATACTTTAATTTCTTAAATATATCATTGTCTTCGCATGATGTGTTTTGAAGAATTAATTTACTACTATCACAAACTTCTTTTGGTTTGTTTTGTAATAATTCCTTTTGTAATTCAAGCTTAATTTCTGCTTGAATCTCCTCTTTAATTTTATTTTTTATACTCTCTATATCTTCCTCTTTTTTATTATTTTTAAAATTATTTAATTTATAAGGGGTATAAGTCCCTATATTTTCTTTAGGTTCGTGTTGTTTTATATCTAGTTCTTCATTTTGAATAATATTATTATTTTTTTTACCATTATCTTCAAATCCCATTTTTTTTAATAAATCAAGAATATCTTTATTTTCTGAATCTAAAAACTCTTTTTTCTTTTCTACTACCTCTTCAACACCATATGTTACTCTAATTTTCTTTTTTGTGAATAATCCTAAAAATCCCCCTACTTTTACATCTTTTTTTTCAAGAATAACAAGATTTGGACCTAATTCACGCCTTGCTTTAGAATAAGCAAGTTGATAGTCATCCTCTATATATGTTCTTTGCTCTTTTATTTTTATATTTTTCCCCATTAATCAATACTCACCATCCCCACAGCTTCTAAATCTACATCTTGCATTATCTCATTATATGAAAGTATCGTTACATGTCTTGCATCCCTTTCTATAAACCTTCTAAACGCTTTTCTTATATCAGGAACTACTAATATTACTGGTTGAAAGCCATATTCCTGACTTTTTTTTGCTTCTCTTTTTACTGCCTCTATAACTTTCATTGCAATATCCGGCGGTAATGAAATAAATCCACCAAAATCAGTCTCTTGTATAGAATTTTTTAGTTCTATTTCCAATGAAGGATTTATTGTAATAACACGTATTTTATTATCTGTTGCTTTTAAATTATTGCAAATTTGTCTTGCCAATCCACTTCTAACATATTCTGTTAACATATTAACATCTTTTGTAACTTTTGAAGCATCTGCAAGAACCTCTAATATAACAGGTAAATTTCGAATAGACACATTTTCTAATAATAAATTTTGTAACACAGATTGTATATCACCTAAATCGAATTTTTTAGGATATACCTCTTCTACAATCACCTTATAATCTTCTTTAATATTTTCGATTAATTCTTTAACTGTTTCTCTACTTAATATCTCTGGAGCATATTTTTTAATAGTTTCTGTTAAATGTGTTGCTAAAACTGATGTTGGGTCAACAACTGTATATCCATAAATCTCAGCTCTTTCCCTTAAGTCGTCTCCTATCCATATTGCTGGTAGCCCAAATGCTGGTTCGATAGTTGGGATTCCACTAATCTCTTGCTCAACACTTCCAGGGTTCATTGCTAGATAGTTTCCTACCATTAATTCCCCTTTAGTAACTTTCGAACCTTTTATTTTTATTGCATATTCATTAGGATTAAGCTGCATATTATCTCTTATTCTAAGAGGTGGAACAATAATCCCTAACTCTATTGCTATCTGTTTTCTAATCATAGTTATTCTTTCTAAGAGATCTCCACCTTGCGATACGTCAACTAAAGGAATTAAACTGTATCCTATTTCTAATTCCATTTGATCTATACGTAAAAGATCTTTGACATCTTCTTTTTTTTCCTCATTTGTATCACCTTTTCTTGCTTCGGAAACGCTCTCTTCTTCTTTTGTTTTTATGCTCTCTTTTATATTTTTACTGGTCATATACCCAAGTACCCCTGTAGCAGAACCAATTACAAAAAAAGCTAGTTTTGGCATACCAGGCATAAGAAACATTACAAAAAGTGTCCCTGACACCATATATAACATTTTGGGTTCTTGTAAAAATTGTGTAACTAATTCCGTTCCAAAATCTGATTCCGAAGCTGACCTAGTAACTATCATACCTGCTGCAACAGAAATAAGTAATGCTGGAATTTGAGATACTAATCCATCACCTATAGTAAGTATTATATAGGTAGACGCTGCTTCGCCAACAGAAACTCCACTCATAATACCTATAATTAATCCACCAACTATATTTACTATTGTAATTATAATCCCTGCAATAGCATCTCCTTTTACAAATTTAGATGCCCCATCCATTGCTCCGTAGAAATCTGCTTCTAACTGAACTTTTTTTCTTTTAAGTTTTGCTTCCTCTTCAGTTATAAGCCCTGAATTGTAATCAGCATCAATACTCATTTGTTTACCTGGCATTGCATCTAATGTAAATCTAGCTCCAACTTCTGCCACTCTTTCAGAACCTTTTGTTATTACCATAAATTGAATTATTACAAGAATCAAAAATACTATTGTCCCTACTACATAATTACCACTAACTACGAAATCCCCAAATGCTCTAATTAATGCACCATCAAAACTAACTCCTTTTATAAGAATAAGCTTAGTAGAAGCCATATTTAAACCTAATCTATATAATGTTGTCACAAGTAATAGTGATGGAAAGATTGAAAAATCGAGTGCTTCTTTAGTATACATTGCCATTAAAAATATCATAACAGATATTGTAATATTAAATGCTTGTAAAATATCCAGAAATGGACCACTTACTGGTACAAAAAATAGTAGTATTATACCAATCATAGCTACTGTTACTAAAACACCCATTTTTTCATTTTTTACAATTCCACTTTTTGCCATCTATTAACACCTTTAATTTAATTATTTTTCATAACAATCATTAAGATTTCTGCCACTGCTTGATAAAATTCTTCCGGTATCTCCTCACCTATCTCTACATTTTGATACAATGCCCTAGCAAGCGGCTTATTTTCATGAATTGGAATATTATTTTCTTTTGCAATATCTCTTATCCTAAAAGCTATTGTATCCGCCCCTTTTGCTAGTAATACTGGTGCTCCCATACCACGTTCATATTTTAAAGCTACTGAAATATGTGTAGGGTTTGTAAGAATTACTGTAGCTTTTGGTACATCTTGAATCATCTTTTTTTGTAACATTGCTCTTTGCATTTGACGCATCTTCCCTTTTATCATAGGGTCCCCTTCACTCTGTTTAAACTCATCTTTTATCTCTTGTTTACTCATTCTTAGACTTTTATTATGTTCCCATTTTTGATAAAAAAAGTCTGCAACTGCAATCACAAATAATACTATTGCTATTTTTAAAATCATGTCATAACACAATTGAAATATAAAAATATAACTTTCCATTAAATCTACAAATGGTATATTTAAAACTTTATCAAATGATTTTTTAACAGTCTTATAACTGTATAATCCTATTGCTGTTAACTTAGCAAGAGTTTTTAAAAGCTCAACTAGTTTTTTCATTGAAAACATGTTTTTTATACCACTTATAGGATTTAATTTTCCAAAGTTCGGCTTTATACTTTCTATTGAAAATAAAAAGCCTACTTGTATATAGTTCGAAAGTAATCCCATTATCAATACTGCCATTAATACAGGCCCTGCTATAGTTAAAAAAACTATCCCATATTTAGTAAAAATACTTGAAAGCATTTCAAAAGTAAGTTCATCAATTATAGAATCTTTTAAAGTTGCACTTATATTTGAATACAGAACATTATAATAAAATGAAAATAGTATTTTAATTGTTATAATTCCTACAATCAATGTAGCTACTTGTGGTAGGTCATTACTTTTTGCTACTTGCCCTTTTTTTCTTGCTTCCTCTTTCTTTTTTGATGTTGCTTCTTCTGTTTTTTCATCAGCAGAGAATATTTGTAAATTAATTTTATAATTTAACAGATTTACATTATTCATATATTTTCCTCTAATTTTATTTAAATAAACATTATTGATATAAGTTTATACACTTTCTCCATCCCGTCATCAAGTATTATTTTTATTAAATTGAAAAAATAGGGAACTAACGAAAATAGTATAAAAAAACCTAATAATATTTTTAATGGCATCCCTATAAAAAATACATTCATTTGTGGCGCAATTCTTGCCATAACTCCCAGTATAACATTAGTTAAAAATAATATTCCTGCGATTGGTAACGCAATTTTTAAAGATAAAGTAAAGTAATACACAAAATTAACCGATATATATTTTGTAATACCTTCTATGTTGTAATTTAAATCACCTATTTGAAACTTATAAAAAGTATTTGCAATTGTAAGTATAATTAATCTGTGAATACCTAGATTAAAAAAAACTAATATCAAAAAAATATAATTAACCTGTCCTAATACAGGCATTTGAACTTGTGATAAAGGATCAAACACACTAAGCATTCCAAATCCCATATCCATACTATAAATTTGTGCTGCAGATTCAAATGCAGTAAAAACCATTAAAATAAAAAAACCTATTATTAAACCTATTAAAATTTCCTTTATTGATAAGTAAAAAAAACTATAAACACTAAGATTTTTAATTATAACCATATTTTTGGGTACTATTGGAAATAAAATATAAGATAATAAAAATGTGATGCCTAATTTTAATTTTGTGTTAATTGCATTATTTGAAAAAAATGGCGTTATTATAAATATTCCACTTATTCTCAAAAAAATAAACAAAAATGCTAATGATTCTACATATCCAAAACTCATTTTATCTCCTATTTTAATTCTATTATCAATTTAAACAATTCTCTAGTATATTCTATTAATGTAACTAACATCCAATGCCCTAAAAAAAACAAAACCAGAAAAATTGAAATTAATTTAGGTATAAAACTAAGCGTCATCTCTTGAATTTGAGTTGTTGCTTGAAATATCCCCACAGATAATCCAACAAAAAGTGTTACTACCAAAATTGGTAGAGTGATTTTTAATATTAAAATTAGAGCAGTTGCCATTACTCTAATTATTAACTCTTCAATCATCATTTTATCTCTCTCCTCAAATTAAGTTTGAAAGCTTAGAACTAAAGATTCTATAATTAAGCTCCAACCATCCACCATTACAAATAGTAACAATTTAAACGGCAATGATATCATTGCAGGTGGTAACATCATCATACCTAATGACATTAGTACCGTCGCAACAATCATATCTATTATGATAAAAGGTATAAATAAAATTATACCAACTTGAAATCCTCTTGTAAGTTCACTTACTACAAACGCTGGTAAAACAACACTTAAAGGGATTTCTCTTCTATTTTTTGGTGGTTTTACCTTTGATATTTTTAAAAAAAGTTCTAAATCTTTTATTTTTGTCTGTTTTAACATAAATGTTTTCAAAGGAATTTCTACATTTCTAAACATCTCTTCTTGAGATATTTTTTTGTCTAAATATGGCGTTACCCCTGTTTCCATCATCTGATTAATTGTAGGTTGCATTATAAAAAAAGTTAAGAATAATGCTAACCCAATTAATATTTGATTTGGTGGTAACTGCTGAACACCTATTGCTTGTCTTACAAAATGAAGCACAATTATGGTTCTTATAAAAGAAGTTGTCATCATTATAATCGCAGGCGCTAAAGTTAAAACTGTAAGTAACATAAGGATTTGTAGACTTGTAACAACTTCTTCTGGACCACTTGCAACACCAACTCCTATATCAATTTTGGGTATTGGTATCATTGTTTCACTTTTTGATACAATATTTAATATTATAAAAAACAATACTGTAATAAATTTATCTATCCTATTTTTCATTTTCATTTTGCCTCATATTTTTTAATCTATTTTTAATACTGTCAAAATTTGTATTTCCAAAATTCATAAAACTTGAGAAATCTTTATTGTTTTTTTCTTTTTTTGCATTTTCTAATTTTAATTTTTCTATTAAGTTTTTATCTTCTATTCTCTCTGTAATTCTAATATCATTTTCATTTACCGTTGCTATAAAATACTCTTCACCAATTTTTACTATTGAAATAAATGATTTTGGATAAAAATAAAATCTTTCTATTTCGGAAATATTGTTACTTTTGTTAAAAATATTTTCTGATCTCCTTTTAATAAAAACAAGTAAAAAAAACACTACAAATAAAATAACTAATAGTGCAAAAAACTGAATAAAAATAGAGCTAGTTGACGTTTCGTAAATTTGGTTTCCAGTTTGACTTAGATTTATAGTTTGTTCTGTAACACTACCAAAATTTATATCATCCATATGAACTACTTCCCTACTACTTTTTGCACTGCTTCTAAAACTCTATTTGGTTGGAAAGGTTTTACAATAAAATCTTTTGCTCCAGCCTGAATTGCATCTATAACCATTGCTTGTTGACCCATTGCACTACACATTATTATTTTTGCAGTACTGTCACTTTTCATTATCTCTTTAACCGCTGTAATCCCATCCATTTCTGGCATTGTAATATCCATTGTTACTAAATCGGGCTTTAATTCTTTAAATTTAGTAACAGCTTGTGAACCGTTTTCCGCTTCACCTACTATCTCATATCCTGCCTTTCCTAATATGTTTTTTATCATCATTCTCATAAATGCTGCGTCATCGACAATTAAAACCTTTACTGCCATAAATTTTCCCTCCTTAAATGAATTGTATAGTTACTGCACTTTTGTTAGTCTCTCCATTTGGCTTACAATATCTGTTATACGTATACCAAAACTTTCATCAATTACAACGACTTCCCCTTTTGCAATTAATTTTCCATTTACTAAAACATCTACAGGTTCCCCTGCCAACTTATCTAATTCTACTATAGAACCAGTACCTAAGTCAAGTATATCTTTTATTTGCATTTTAGTTCTACCCAGTTCTACTGTAACTTCTAAAGGTACATCCATTATTAAGTCAATATTTGTAGGTAAATTTTGATAATTTGGTGTACCAAAATTACTAAATTGTGCTGGCTGAATATTTACTTGTTGCTGCTGTTGATACATATTATAATTTCCCATCATACTAGGTTGTTGCATTGGTTGTTGATACATTGGTTGCTGCATTGGCTGTTGATACATCGGTTGTTGATACATCGGTTGTTGCATTGGTTGTTGATACATCGGTTGTTGCATTGGTTGTTCATGTTGTCCCATATTTGGTGTTTGTTGTGAAGCTTCCTCCTCGCCGCTTAATGCAAACATCTCTTTAGCTATCATTTTTGAAAAATCGTAGCTCATTATTTGATAAATATTTGTATTAATTAAATCTTTTATCTCTAACTTAAATTTAACACCTATAAATTCTTTATTTTCTTGAAAAAAATCTGTTTGTCTTTTAAGTTTTTCAATATCTTCAATTGCAACTTCTGGCGGATTTATATCTATATCTTTAGAAAACATCCCTGCTAAAGCAGTTGCAGAGGACCCCATCATCTGATTCATAGACTCCCCTACAGCACTTAGATATAGATCATCTAACTCTGCAGGCGGATTAGTTCCTTCATTTCCCATCATAAGATCTCCTATAACTACAGCATCTTCTTTTTTTAACAATAAAATATTCAATCCTGAAAATCCTGATTTATACTCTATTTTTATTAATACTTTTTCCCCGCCCTTTAAATCTTTTTTTAAATCTGCAAAAGTTAGAACTTCTACCTTCGGAGTTGTAATTGATACTTCCCTCATAAGCAAAGTAGAAAGTGCAGTTGATGACGAACCTATAGATATATTCCCCATTTCACCAATTGCATCTTCCTCTTTTTTTGTAAGTTTAATAGTTTTTACGATATGCTCCTCTACCTCAGGCTCAGGATCACTTCCGCCGCCTAATAGAACATCAATCTCCTCTTGAGACAAAATTCCTTCCATGAATATCAACTCCCTTCATCTAAAATTCGCTCTATAGAAATTGCCATTTTATTACCCTCGGTACCTGGCAATGCTTTAAATTTTACTTTATTTCCAACAATTATATCGATCTCTCTATGAATATTTTGATCTAATACTAAAACATCTCCAGTTTTTAAACTAAGTAGTTCTTTAAGATTAATCGTTGTATTTCCTAATTTTGCAACTAAAGGTATTTTCACTTTATTTAATCTATCTTTAATTGCTAAAATATTTTCTTCTGTTTTCTCTTTTTTAATACTGGAGAACCAGTATTGTGCAGATAATCTCGGCATAATTGGGTCAATTACTGGACTTGGTAGACAAATATTCATCATACCTTCAGTATCACCAATTTTTATTTCAAATGTTACTATTATAACCATCTCATTTGGTCCCACAATTTGTACAAACTGTGGATTTGACTCGATTTGTTCTATTCTTGGTTGTACTTCATGTACGTTTTCCCATGATTCCTTTAAATTTCCTAAGAGTCTTAAAATTACATTTTCAATAACAGTCAGTTCTATATCTGTTAATTCTCTTGTTATATCTATTGAACGACCCGGTCCCCCAAATAATCTATCTATTATTGCAAAAACAATATTTGGATTTAATTCTAATATTGCATTTCCATCTAACGTACCCATATCAAATATACTAAGTATTGTAAACTCTGGTATTGAACGGATAAACTCCTCATAAGTTATCTGGTCTACAGATATTACTTGAATCTGTACAGCAGATCTTAATTGTGCAGAAAGCATTGTTGTATTTAACCTTCCGAATGTTTCATGTATCATCTGTATTGTACGCAATTGATCTTTTGATAATTTATCAGGTCTTTTAAAGTCGTATATCTTTATTTTTTTCTTTTCTTCTCTCTCTTTAGCTTCCTCAAGATTCATTTCACCAGTAGATATTGCAGATAAGAGAGCATCAATTTCATCTTGTGACAAAACTTCTGCCATTTTTTTCACCACCCTAAAAATAGCCTTTGATATTTTATTGTATCAACCACTTTACAATATATACATCTTTTATTTTTGTTTCTACTAATATATTATTTACAGCTTCTAATATTTCTAATTTAAGTTTAGTTAAATCACTATCTTCATTTAAATCTTTTATACTTTTATTTTTTAGAACTTTCAAAACTCTATCTTGAATAATTATCATTTTACTCTCTATTTCAGCTCCACCTTTTGTTTTTGATTTTTTATCAACCTCTGTTTCAAAATGGATCTCTATTACAAGATATCTAGGATCTTTTTCATTTAGATTAACTGTATATTCTCCGAAAGGTACAATTACACCTAATTCATTACTCTCTTTTTTACTATTATCTTTAGTCTCTTTCTGTTCGGTATTATTACCATCAACTTTAACATTTTTAGCAATATAAGCTGCTGTCCCTGCAGAGACGACAACTACAACTACTGATAATATTGCTATTATTAGAGCTTTCGTAACAAAAGGCATCCCATTTTTTTCACCATCAGCCATAATTTTCCTCCTTGAATTAAGCTATATTTATTATTCAGCTTTTTCTGATACTATTTCATCAAATGATTTTAAAATTATTATATCTACTCTTCTATTTTTATTTCTTCCTGTCTCACTACTATTTGTTGTTTCAGGATGTGTATCTGCATATCCTGCAGCAGATATTCGCCCTATAAGAGTTTTATCTTTTTCGATCATATATTTTAATACATTCACAGCTCTTGTTGTCGATAATTCCCAGTTACTTGGAAATTTTGATGTATTTATAGGGATATTATCTGTGTGCCCCTCTACAACTATCTCATTATCAAGCCCTTTTATCTCTTTTAATATACGATTTATGATATCGTGAGCATCTGGTCTTAAATCGGCTTTTCCAGATGAAAAAAGCATTTGAGTTCCTAAACTAATTTTAATCCCTTTTTCCGTAATAGTTACTGTATAATTTTTATTTAGCTCCATTTCTGCTATTCTATTTTCACTTTTATCTTTACCTTCATTTGCAGCATTTGCATTTTTTTCAATATTTTCGTCCATTTCATTTAGAGCTAGTTGAAGTTCTTTTGCTAATAATCTAAATTTTAATTCAGTTCCTTTTGATTGAACCCTTGTATTTGATGTGATTTGCGATGGATCTAATGTCATCCCACCTTTCATAACCCCAAGCGATCCCTGCAGTGCTACCATTACTGTTTTAAATTTTTGTGAATCAACTGATGACATTGCAAATAGTAATATAAAAAAACAAAGTAGAAGTGTCATCATATCACCATAAGTATTCATATACTCTGGTGCTCCCGGTTTACAAACAGGACATTTTTTCTCTGCCATTATTCCTCACCTGCTTTATTTAAAGCCTCTCTCTCTTTTGGTGATAAGAATGATTTTAATTTTTCCTCTAATACTTTCGGATTATCTCCAGCTTGAATAGACAATATTCCTTCTATCATAAGTTGTTTACTTAATATTTCTAACGAACTATAATAACCTAATTTTGTAGCCATTGGTGTAAAAAATACATTTGCCAGATAAGAACCATATAGAGTTGTTATAAGAGCAACAGCCATTGCTGGTCCTAATGAACTTGGATCACTTAAATTCCCTAGCATTAATATTAGACCTATTAGTGTCCCTATCATACCAAATGCTGGTCCTAAACTTGAAGTCATCTCCATCATATCTTTGTTTACTCCATGTCTCTCACTTATAAATGATACTTCACTATCTAATATGTTTTTTACTAGTTCTGGATCTGTACCATCTACAATTAGTTGTATCCCTTTTTTTAGAAATTCTTCCTGTAAATTTTCTAAATCACTTTCCAATGCTAACAACCCTTCACGTCTAGCTTTTTCAGCATAACTTACTAATATTTTTATAAGATTAATTAAATTAATAGGTGTAACAATGAATGTTTTTTTCATAATTTTAGGTAATTGCAAAACTCTTTCAAATGGATATGCAATAAATATAGCACCAAAAGTCCCTCCTAGTACTATTGCTACCGACATCCCATCTATAAATGGTCCTATATTAAAACCAGTACCTACGACCATAAGTAGATTTACTACAATCATTCCGGCGACTGTACCTATATCCATGTATTTACCCTCCTTAAAACTTGTATATAAATCACAGTATTTTAAATAAGAATACTCCTTTTATAATTTACTACTTTTTTTATAATTTCCTCTTTTTTTTCTTGAACTAAAATTTTTTTTCCAGTAGATAAACTTATAATTGTATCTGGTATCTCTTCTATAAATTCTATAAATTCCGCATTGATTACAATTTCTTTATTTTCTTTACCTAGTTTTGTTAATATAATCAAAGTTTTTACACTCCTTTTTTTCTATTTAAATTAATTTTATCCCTTTAATTATACCACAATGTTATAAAAAATACTATATAAAATTTATATTCATTTTAAAAAAAAGACAAGTTAATTTTTTCTATGATTAACTTGTCAATCTTAAGTTAATTATCTTTTTAAGTTAATAAGTTCTTGTAACATTTCATCAGCTGTTGTAATAGTTTTGGAATTGGCTTGAAATCCCCTTTGTGCAATTATCATATCTGTAAATTCTTCTGACAAATCTACGTTTGACATCTCTAAAGAATCTGATATAATTGTACCTATTCCACCTGTTCCAGGCTGCATAATTAGTGCCTCACCAGAGTTAGGTGTTCTAGTAAATAAACTTCCGCCTACTTTTTCTAATCCATTTGGATTATAAAACTTTGTTATAGCTATTCTACCAACTACTTGTTTATATCCATTTGAATAATATCCCATTACGTCTCCATTATCATTTATTCTAAATGTTTCTAACTCTCCCATTGGATAACCATCTTGTGCTTCAAATGCTACAGTATTTTCTGATGCAAATTGTGTTATATTTCCAAATCCTGGTACAATTTTAACAGGATTGGCACCTTCATCTGGTGGTAATGCTCCTCCTGGATTTGCTGGATCAAACATTATAAATCCTTTATACTCTGCATTCATAATTGCTCCAACTTCAGGTATAGGAAAATTAGGATCTGTTATACCACTTGGATCACCTGTATATCTAATAATCCCATTATTATCAATTGAATAAGAAGGAATGTATACTGTCGGATCTGAAGTATCTATTCCTGCATCAAATCCCAGTTTTTTAGGTGTAGGATAGCTATTTACAGGTGTACCGTTATCGTCAAGTAGTGGCTTTCCTTCAACGTCTTTTAATGTTGCAAATAATCCAGTATTAGGATCAATTTCTGCAAACAAAAAGTTTCCCGCTGATTGACCTGTAGCATCAAAAATAACAAAACCTTTTGAATTTGCCATTTGTAATCCTTTTGTATGATTTGCTTCCCATCCCCAAATATTTACATCTATTTTTGAATACTCCATACTCATTGTATGTTTTGCTCCAAGCGAATCATATACGTCACCCGATGTTATTATTTGATGTGATGAATATTTTGCTGTACCTTTATTATTTGCATATGTAGAATCAGTAAAAACTATCCCCCCTGATAATGGAGATTTCAATATATGGTTACCGTTATTTGCCCTTATTGGTTCTATCTCCATAGCATTTACAATTTCTCCACGATCTAGTTTAAAGGTTCCTCTTCCTTCAGCTATATTGGCTCCGCTTGCTTTCCAAGTCCAAGTATCTTCTGCCATATTATATGAAAATTCTATATTTACTTCAACTTGTACCCCTGTTCCTGTTCCATCATCTACCATCATTTTTAATGGTTCAATTCCACTTGATTGAGGTAAATTTCCACGATAATCTACACTTTTTGTTGCTTTTCCTGGTAAAATTTCACCTAGTTTTATATTTAATTCGCTAATAGGGGAACCTGGACTTATCTCTGTTGTACCATCTGTATTTTTAGTTGCTTTCCATCCTTGTACTTTCATCCCATTACTAGCTACAAGAGTCCCATTTCCATCAAGGTCAAAATTCCCTGCTCTTGTGTAATAGCTTTTATTACCATCATTTAACATGAAAAAACCTTCACCATCTATTCTTAAATCTGTTTTTCTCCCTGTAGATTGTTGTGTCCCTTGTGTAAAATTTGTTGATATACTAGATACTCTTGTTCCAAGTCCAATTTGTATTGGATTTGTTCCACCCAGCCCATCTTGTGGTGCTTTTGCAGATTGCTTTGTTTGCGATAATGCTTCTGCAAATGTTACTGTTGATTTTTTATATCCAGCTGTGTTTACATTTGCTATATTATTTCCTACAACGTCCATCTTAACTTGGTGTGACTGTAAACCACTAATCCCTGCATACATTGCTCCTATCATAAAAATACGCCTCCTTTTATTAGCTGATTCTGTTATCTCGCTCGATTCAATAACATAAGGCTTCCTTCAGAAGGTCCGGCCTATATAATCAGCATACTATCGATATTAGTAAATACATTTTCTTTTAAATTATTTCCATCCATTACAGTAACAACTGTATTATTTTTTACACTTACTACAAATGCTTTTTCTTCAAAAAGAATAACAGATTCCTGTCCGCCCTTCTCTTTTATCTTCTCAATACCATTTTTTAATTTTAAAATTTCACTATCACTTATCTCTATATTTCTATCTTTCAATCTTTTTACTGCATGGCCTGAGAATTTTAACTCAGTTTTTTCATCCATTATCTCTTGGAATGATTTTCCTTCTACTTTTGAATTACTACTATTATTAAAATTATTATTTGACTCGTTTTTTAATTTTTCTATTTTAATACCATTAAAATAAGGATTATTTATAATATTTACCATATTAAATCACCTTCTAACTTAATAATTTTTCTATAGATAATCATTATCGTCATACAAATCATCTACTACTACATCATTATTCGAATTATCTGCAACTTTATCCTCAATGTTATTATCTGTTTCAAAATTATTATAACTATTTTGATATTTCATTATATCGTTTATTTTAGAGTTTTCTTCCCCTTTATTTTCCAATAATGCTATATCATTTAAACTAGCTATATATTCCTCTTTATTTTCATTTACAATTCTTAACTTAACGTCCCCATCCTCAATATATGTTGTTTTAATTTCTCCAGCAAATATACCGTTTTCTCCATAAATAAGTGCATTTTTCCCAATATATTGTGCACTTGTATTTATATTTGCTATTTTTTGCATCGAGATTATACTTTCAAAGGATTTATTTAATTGTTCCATCTGCTCTAATGAACTAAATTGTGCCATTTGCGCTATAGACTCGGTATTATCCATAGGAGCTAAAGGGTCTTGGTATTTAATTTGAGCTAGCAGCAATTTCATAAAATCATTTTTCCCTAATTGCCCTTTTTCATTTATAATCTCAGTTGTACCTGAACCTTTTATAGTGCTTGATATATTTGCCCCTATATCTTCACCGTCTTCAACTTTACTTGGTTTAGACGGTGTAGTTGATTCAGATTTAGGCGTATAATGCTCATAATTTTCATATTTAGTTAAACTACTTATGAATGACATAATAATTCCTCCTTTCTTTTAATAAAGAATATTTACTACTTTATTGTCCACCCTATAAATTCTTTTATTTTCTACAATTTTTGCACTGTTCTCAATTGTTTTAATACTATTTCTTTTACGTTTATAATCTTTTTCATTCTCTTTCATACTATATTTCTTATCTTTATTATCACTATTTTCACTTGAAACATTAATATTTATTTCTGGATTTTCTATCCCTTTTTCTATTAGATTATTTTTTAATTCATTAAATCTTGTTTCTAATATCTCCTTAACTTTTTCATTTTGTACTATAAATTCTGCCTTCATTATACTGTTTTCTAGTGATAATTTCACTTCAACTTCCCCTAGATCATCTGGTGTTAGCTTAATTTTCATCTCTTTTTTTAAATTTGAAATATCTATATTTATCCCATTTTTTATTTGTTCTAGTACCTCTGTACTATATCTTTTCGGCATTTTATCTACAAAACTTAAGGGACTTGTTTCACCTTCAAGTTTAATTTGTTCCTCAAGGTTATTTAATCCGATTTTACTAGTATCCTCTTCCCTTTTTTCAACTTTTTTTAATCCATATTTAATATTTTTTGATAAAAATTCATTAAATTTATTATCTTTTTCCTCTGTTAATTCGTTCTCTGTTGTTAACTTCTCATTAATAAAAGTTTTTTCTTCAGTTTTAGTCTCATTAATATTATCTAAATTGATTTTTTCCGAAGAAATTTTCTTTTCAATTTTATTACTTTCTAAACTATTAATCTCTTTTAGATTATTTTCACTATTATTTAATAAAATTTCATCACTATTTTCAATTCTTTCATGATTTTTTATATTAGATTTATTAATCTCTTTAGTAGATTTTTTTTCTACATAATCATCTAATTTCTCAATTTTAGTAGAATTTACATTACTAAACATATTTTTTATATCAACGTAATTTTCATCTTTAATTACACTATTATTTCTAATCTCAATCTCGTTATTTTGATCTTTTAATTGTATAATATTTTCTCTATAACTTATATCTTTTGGGATAATAGCTATATCTTCATTATTAAATTTACTTTTACTAGTTTCTCCCTTAGAAATATCTCTTTCGGAATTTAATCCTATTTTAGAATTATTATCATTAGGAATTATCTCTATTTTCCCATTTATATTATTTTTAACAAGTAATTCCTCTATTTTATTAGATATATCTAAATCTTTAGCTACACTTTCAATATCTATTTTCTCTTCTGTATCACTTATTTTGTTATTAATTATATTATTTATGCTATTTTCATCACTATTTTTTTCAAATTTTACTTCATCGAAATTATATATCTCCTCCTTTTTATCAATATTATCTTTTGAAATTACATTGTTGATATTATTTAAATCTAAGATATTTTCATTGCTATTACCGATAATATCATTGTTAGTTATTTTATTACTATTATTATCTGTTGTTATTTGATCTTTAAATTTATTACTTACAACTATTTCTTTTGTATTTAATATTTGTTTTTCTGATAATCCCTCAGATACTACTTCGTTTTTTTCACTTTTTTCATGATTATTTTCTATTTTAACAATATTTACATTATTGTTTTTCTGAAAATTAAGATTACTATTATCAGAATATAGATTTTCTTTTTCTTGATTTTTGTTATACTGTATCTCATTTGCAAAATGATAGTTTTCTCTATTAATTCTTACAGGTGTAGTAATTTCATTATTATTATTTAATAAAATTTCATCTTCCTCTATTTTAGATATAAACTCTTGTAAAAACGGTATCTCCTCTTTTATTTTTTCTAGTATTGGTATTTCTTCATTATCTAAATTTTCAAGTTTATCTATCTTTACAGTATCATTAGTCTTTTTTAAATACATAATATTGTCGTTGCTATTTTCTGTTAACTCTTCATTTTCTGTTAAATGTTCACTATTTACAAATTGAAAATTATTATAAATATTATCTTTTACTAAGTTAGCATATTCATCTGAATTCATTGTATTTTCATATTCATCTGTAATTTTAGAAGTAATATTTTTTTTAAAGTTTTCAAGTTTATTTAGAAAGTTTTCTAATCTGTTTTTTGTATTTTCAATTGAAAATTCTATATTTTCTGTATTATCTATATCATTGGTATTACTATCCAAATCAATCCCATTTTTAACCTCATTTTCAATATACTTTTCTACAAGATTAAACGCTTTGTCAATTTGTACTAGAGCAATTATGTTATTAAATTCATCTATTTTTTCCTCATTTTTAGAGTATTTTTCATAGATTTTTTCTAAACTTTTTTCAAGATTATTAATTTTTTCATTAGAAAAATCTATCTTTTCGAGATTTTCAACTATGTTTTCAACAGAATCTATTATACTTGAATTTAATTCCTCAATCTCGATTTTACTATTAATAGTATTAATTTTTTCTTTTAATTTAGATATATTTTCTAATTTATCATCCTGATTTTCAATTAATATATTTTTTTCATCTAAATTCACTTGTTTAAATTGAATATCTATTTTCTTAGTAATATTATCTATATTTTCCTCCGAAGCCTCATTTACATTATTTATTCTACTTTTGTTCTTCATATTTTCAAATACTGTTTTAACATCACTACTATTTTCATCATTTTTACTAATAATCATACTCTCATTTAATATCTCTATAAATGGTTTTTTCACATCTTTATTATAGTTAATATTTGAAATGGTAGTTTCATTTAAAATAATATCACTTTTTGCAAATAGAGAGTTCATTAAGCCTAATCCTTCCAAAAGATTCACCTCCTTAATTTTATTTATACTTAAATTTACGATAATTTACTTATCGACAAATAAGAGATTTTTCTATAATTGAAAAAACTCAGAAAATAATTTTCTGAGTTTTTTTTATTTTATTATATTTTTTGTTTGTTTCTTTCCTCACACGGCGATTTAGGAGTGGGGGATTAATTTTTTTACTACGTAAATAAATTATTGGTGAGGTGTTTTTCCCCTATCCCCAGCCCCTTTCCACTGGAAATAGGAGCTAAAACCGTAATTATCATATCACCGTTTTTATATTTTGTTTTTGTTTTTTCTAAGCACTAAGTTCTAAACTCTAAGCTCTATCTTTTATTTTCATTTGCGTCAATTTGCGTTATTTGCGGTTAATTTC
>JAAYPW010000098.1 GCA_012519615.1 Fusobacteriota bacterium | reverse complement strand
TTACCATCAAGAAATAGCGTTTATGATCAAAGATCAGTAAAAGCAAGTAAAGTATATGAATATATTCAAGGATTTAAAGAACAATCAGAAGTAGGAACACCAATGCCAACTGCTCCAGAAATGAATGCTGGAATTTGGTCAAATGGAGCTACAATGTTATCGCAAATATTATCAGGTGATGCAACAGCAGAAGTAGCTGCAAAAGAAGCACAAGAAAGAGCAGAAGAATCAATTAAAGAATTAAGAAAAAAATAAAATACATTAGGGGTACTTTTAAGTACCCCAATTGTGTATATATATATGTACATATATATATACACAATTTTATAATAAGTAAAGATATATTATATTCGATGATACGAATATAAACAGGGGGAAAAATGAATAGAAAAATATTTACTTTTTTATTAATTTTAATTTTACTATCTTCAAACCTTATGGCTAAAAATATTAAATTATGGCATGCGTGGGTTGGCCCGGAAAAAGAGGCATTGCTTGGCATAATAACAGAATATGAGCAGATATCAGGAAATAAGATTATAGTAGAGTCTTATAATATTGATAGTCTACAAGCAAGATTTTTAAGAATGGTAGATGAGGGATTAGGACCAGATTTAATCATTGGTCCATCAGATTGGATAGGAACTTTTGCTCATGAAGAGGTTATAGCTTCAATTGATGAATATTTAAAAGAAGGTGAAGAAAGCCTTTATATACAAACAGTGATTAATGGATGTAAATATAATGGAAAATTATATGGATTACCCGAATCCTTTAAGTGTTTAGCGCTTATCTATAATAAAGACCTAGTCGTTTCGCCACCAGAAACAATTGAGGAACTTCTTAAAATTGGAAAAACATTAACAGATGAAGATGAGATGCGATATGGATTAGTTTATGATATAGAAAACTATTATTATCAAATACCTTGGATAAATGGATTTGGTGGAGAAATATTAGATAGTAAAAATAATCCAACATTTACTTCAAAAGAACAACAAAATTCTCTAAATTTTGTATATTCGTTGCAACATGGAGAAAATAAAATAATGCCAAGCGAGATTAATTACAATATGGTTATGACAATTTTTAATTTTCAACTTGCAGGTATGATGATAAATGGACCATGGGTAATAGGAGATCTTATAAAATCAGATATAAATTTTGGAATAGCAAAATTACCAAAAGTGTCTAAAACTGGAAAATGGTCAGGACCAGCAGTTGGAGCAGAGGTAATAATGATGTCTTCAAATGCAAAAGATAGGTCTGCTACATATGATTTCATAAAATTTTTAACATCAGAAAATACTCAAATAAAAATGGCTACTGCAGGGCATTTACCTTCTAGAAAAAATGTATATAATAATGATGAATTAAAAAACATCAAAATCTTTGAATATATCAAGGGTTTTAAAGAGCAATCAGAAGTTGGAATTCCTATTCCAAATGCTTTGGAGATGAATATTGCTGTATGGCAAACTGGAACAATTATGCTAAAAGATATTTTGTCGAATGATGTTGATATTATTAAAGCAACAAAAGCAGCACAAGAAAAATCAATAAAATTAATACAAGAAAAT
The DNA here is from genome assembly GCA_012519615.1 of Fusobacteriota bacterium. Lineage (GTDB taxonomy): Bacteria > Fusobacteriota > Fusobacteriia > Fusobacteriales > JAAYPW01 > JAAYPW01. The sequence continues at coordinate 37 of JAAYPW010000098.1, read as the reverse complement.
TTAAAAAAATAAAATATAATTTTAATTTAAATTTAAT
>JAAYPW010000097.1 GCA_012519615.1 Fusobacteriota bacterium | reverse complement strand
ATAAATTTAACCATTTCATCTTTATGATGTTTTTCATTTACTTTAAATACATAAATATTAGTTTGTACACTTGATTTACCTATAAAAATATCTACTGGCATTTTTATACTTGCCAAAAGCGTGTGTTTTTCTAGTATTCTCTTATTATATTCTTTAGCTTTTCCTGAACCTGCCGAATTTTGAATAATTATAGCAGCATAGCCCTTATTCATCATTCCAAGTGCTTTTTCTACAAAGTTCATACCATTTCCATTTGCTGAATATGGTGGATTTAATACAAAAGCATCTGCTGGGAATTTGCTATCTGTTTTTCCAAAACCATAATTACCATCAAAATCTTTTAAGGAATCCTTATTTAATATATTTGAGCTTCCATCTCCCATTAAAATCATATTTAAAATTGCTAACATATAAACTTCTTGTATTTTCTCTATACCTAATAATTGTTCTGCCTTAATTTTTATTTCCTTTTTCGTTAATTCCGTTGGAGAATTAATATTATTTTTTGCGTCATTAAGCATTTCATTCATAGCTGCAACTAACAAACCTGCTGACCCTGTGGCGAAATCCCAGACATATGAATCTTTATTAACCCTTGCAAGTTTTGCTAAAAGTTTAGCAACATAAGATGGTGTAAGTACTATATCGTTTAATTTATCTTCAGTAAACCCGAGCCAACCGTACATTTCGTTAAAGAGCTTTCCTGTAAAATCGGTGGTTAAACCAATTTTGTAATAGATGCCTAAATCATCTACGATTTTGGTAAAGACTCTTTTGAGTTGACTTTCGCCTTTTTCAACTTTGTTAATATTTTCGGTGGTTAATGTATTTTGTAGCGTTCTAATAATCAGATCTTTTTTATCTTTAGGAAGTCCTTTTTCATTTAGGAACGCTTGTATTTTTCGTACGATAATTTCTCCGTCTGTATTGCCTCTTTCGGTAGAAGATTTTAAATCAGATTTTTCAAGAGGTGCAACTTTACCGGGAATACCAAGTGTTGCAATAATAGAAGCCGCAACCAAATAGACACGGTCATTATCGCCAAGCCCTTTTTCATTTTGGTAAATGTCGTTATTGAGTTTTACCAAACTTGTATCAATCTCTTTTTCTCGTTGCTCTTTGAGTTTGTCTAACTCCTCTTGTGAAAGATGAAGGGTTTTGACTTTTTCAATAAACGCATCAAAGTTTTTCGGTGCTAAAAAAGAGAAATCGGAATAATCACCAACTTTTTGTCCTGCTCCAAGATTGGATTTAGAAACATAATAAACGCCAATTTCGTAACGGATTTTTTCTGCTTCATCTTTATATCCAGTCATACCTATTGCAATAATATCGGTATAACTGGTATGATGCAGTAGAGCGTTGGCGTAGTGAACGGCTCCGTTTACTGCATAAGAGTTTATGTTAGCAAAGTGAGATTGATTTTTATTATTTCTATTCTCAACCTGTCCTTCATTGTCAAGTTTTACAAGTTTGTTTTTGTAGCCTTTATATTCAATGAGAATAGGGAAGAAGCTCAGATTTTTATCTTGAAGCAATAACTTTGCATCGGGACGATTGCCACCAGTTCCGCCATTTTTTGAGTAATAGTCATCAAGTGCTTTGTCAATTTCTGCATTTAGTGATTATTGCTCTAATTTGTAATCAAGTTTGTATGATTTTAACCAGCTATTTGCTAAATCTGCAATGTTTGGTTCTATTGATTGTTCTCTTCTAGCCATTTTTATCTCCCCTTTATAAATTTTAATTTTTCTATCTTAACTCTAATTAAAAAGAGGGTTATCACCCTCTTTAATTGACTTTACACTTGAAAAATACACGATACCGGACATGTTGATGCACATGCACCGCAGTCAATACACTCTGATTCATTTATCTCTCTTTTTTCATCTGCAACTTCACTTATACATGATACAGGACAAACAGTCTCACAAGCACCACATCCTATACAATCCTCTTTTACAATTCTATATGCCATTTTCTTCGCATTACACAAATCATATTATGTAATACTCCCCTCCTTTATGTTTATTGTATTCATAAATTTAATTTTTTGTATTATATTTATATTAATTTTATTAAAGCTGCAGCTCCTACGATTCCAGCATCATTTCCTAGCTTAGCTGGTACTACATTTACACTTTGTAGAGCCACTTTTAGTGTATATTCATTTAGTTTTTTAAGTAACCCCTCAAATAATATATCCCCTGCTAAACTTATTCCTCCACCAATAACTACAATTTCTGGATTTATTACATTTATTAAACTTGCTAATCCAAAAGATAAATAATTTATCTCAAAATCAACTAGTTCAAGACATAATTTGTCTCCCTCTTTAGCAAAATCAAATATATCTTTTGCTTCAATTTTATTTAGATCTCCATTTATATGTTCCCAAAGTTTACTATTATTACATACTAATAATCTCGATGCAGCTTCTCTAATTAATCCCGTTGCAGATGCATAAGCTTCCCAACAGCCATATTGTCCACAACCACATAGTTTACCATTTTTTTCAATTTTAAGATGTCCAACTTCCCCTGCTGCACCTGTAAATCCCGATACTAGTTTCCCATCTATTACAAGTCCACCACCAATACCTGTCCCTAATGTAATCCCTAATACATTTTTATATCCTACAGCTGCACCTTTCCATGTTTCCCCTAGTGTAATAACATTTACATCATTACCTATTTTTACTGGTATCCCTGTTTTTGCAAATAAAACTGATTCTGCACGGTAATTTTCCCAACCTTTCATATTGGGACAAAAGTTAACTATACCTGTATCAGTACTTGTAGGCCCTGGAATTCCCATCCCAATCCCAATTACACTTTCTTTTTCTATTTTCATCTCATTAAGCATTTCAAAAATAAGGTTTTTTATTTTCTCTAATACATAATCTGCTCCTCTATTTGCTTCAGTTTTTATAGATTTAGTTAGTAGGACTTCTCCATTATCTAGTAAAATCCCCGATTTTATATTTGTACCACCAATATCTACTCCAACTATATATTTTTTCATAAACATACCTCCAATTATTTAATCTTAAAATGTTATAAAACTTAAATGACATTATACGACAGATTTAATAAAAAATCTAGTAAAATATATTATAATTTAAATAAATTTGATCCCTCTTTTGCATACACAGTTTCACCACTTTTCACACGTCTACTTTTAAAATCATCCTCTGTTACACGTGACATAATTCTACAGTTTCGCTCAATATATGTTGTGTCTGGAATATGAACAAACTTACCAATTATATTTATTCCGCTATTCATTTTTTCTGGTACATCTTTATTCGGTGTGTAGTCATCACCTAGTCCAATTCTTGTGTTTTTCCCAATTATTGTTTTTTTATCTATTATACTTTTATTTATTACACTATCTTTTTTTATAATTGTACCATTAAATATAATTGAATCTGTTATAACAGCTCCCTCTTCTATAATTACACCTGGTGAAATTACAGAATTTTCTACTTTTCCATTTATAATACATCCATTTGATATTAGACTTCTTCGAACAAGTCCATTTTTACCAAATTTTACTGCTGGTAATTCTTCACTTTTTGTATGAATTTTAAAATCCTCTTCATAAAGATCAACTGGTGGATATTCCTCTATTAGCTCTAAATTCGCCTTCCAATACTCCTCTATTGTACCTACATCCCTCCAATAACTTCTAAATTTATATCCGTGTACACGATAATCATCTATCATTTTTGGTATTATATCTTTACCGAAATCTTCTCCACCTTTTGGTCCACAATATTTTAACAGTATTTCTTTTAGTACATCTATTTTAAATATATATACTCCCATTGATGCAGTATTTCCTTTAGGATTTTCTGGTTTTTCTTGAAAGCTAATTATTTTAGAATCAGATCCCATCTCTAAAATTCCAAATTGATGTGCTATTTTTTTATCAACTTCTTTAACTGCAATTGTTACATCAGCATTTAATCTTTCATGTTTTTTTATTAAATTTTGATAATTCATTTTGTAAATATGATCTCCTGCTAAAATTATTACATTATCAGCTTTATTTTCTAAAATATAGTTCATATTTTGATATACAGCATTTGCTGTACCGTTATACCATTCCCCTTCACCACGTTGATACGGTGGAAGTAATGTTATCCCACCGAAAGTTCTATCTAAGTCCCATGGTTTCCCTATACCTATATGATCACTTAAAGAACGTGGTAAATATTGTGTTAATACTCCAACTGTATATATATTTGAATTAACGCAATTACTTAAGACAAAATCTATAATTCTATATTTCCCTGCAAAAGGAACTGCAGGTTTTGCTCTATGTGCAGATAAAATATCCAATCTTTTACCAGCACCACCAGCTAATACAATTGCAATTGTTTTTCTAGTCATCCTAAATAACCTCTTTTCCTAATTTATAATGAAATCATATGATTTTTTTATACACTGTAGAATCAATTTTCTTTAATCCTAACTCCCTTTCTAATTCATAAGACAATGGTTCCATTGTCCCTAAAACAAGTATGCCATTATGTTTCAAATATTTTATTATATTTTTTAATACATTTAATTTTGTATTATAATCAAAATATATAAGTATATTTCTACAAAAAATTATTTCGAATGTTCCTTTAAAAGGGTAACTTTGATCTTTTAAATTTATTCTTTTAAAAATAACATATTTTTTTAAATTTTCTCTAATTTTGAATTTATTTTCTCCTAATTTAGAAAAATATTTTTCTAGATAATATTTATCAATGTTTTCTATTTTGTAATCAGAATATTCACCTATTTTACCTTGTTCTAACATTGCAGTTGAAATATCAGATGCAATAATTTTTAATTTCCATGTTTTTAATATATCAAAATGTTCCATTAAAGTGATTAGTATACTATACGCTTCTTCACCAGAAGAAGATGCCGAACTCCAAATTGAAAGCTTTTTATCATTTTTTTCGTTAATTTTTATAATTTCTGGTAAATTTTTTATTATTATATCAAAATGCTGGTTTTCTCTAAAAAATTCAGTTTTATTTGTAGAAACAACATTATAAAATTCTATTCTTTCATCATTTGACTCTAATACATAATTAAAATATTTTTCATAACTATCAATCAATAGTTTTCTCATCCTTTTTTTTATTCTGCCCTCTAACATTATCTTTTTATGTACAGGTAAATAAATTCCTATTTCACTGTATATTAGTTTTGCAAATTTCCCAAAAGTATATTCAGAAATACAAGGTTCTTCTATCTCCATATTAATTAGCAAAATTACAGCTATATAATATTATAATTTTGCCACACCCCCCTTTTTTCTGATTATATAATTATTTATTAATTATACTATACCTTATATTTTTACTTTTTTCAATTTTATAATATCTTTTTAATAATACCAATATATTTTTTCTTATTTGAAATATTTTTATATCTCACATTAAAATTTATATAAGATTTTTTTTATTATGTTTGCCTTTATATATATTCTTATTAATTTCATCTTCATATATATTTTAGCCCTATTTATAACATAAAATATTATATAAATATCAATACAGTTATATACAAAATTTCTAATTTAAAATATACAAGTTTAAAAATTTCATTCTAAGTTTTTCACATATTTTTTTTGGATTGAAGATTTTTAAATTTTAAAGTTAATTTATTTTTTAATTTATCTGTGTTACTTCTTTATAAATATTTAAATACCAATTGGATCCTTTGCTTTTTTTCTAATGATTAAACTATTTATATTTTTCACATAGTTATTTATATTTTTTCTTAATCTTTGTACTAAAGTAATTTAAATTTTGTTTTTAAAATTTTCTCCCATTCTAGGAGCGCGAACGAAGGTATTTTTTTTACACATTAAGTTTTATAAAATAATATTTTGCTCTATAAAATTATATATCATTTTTTTAGTAATTATACTATTTTTTTCTTCCTTTTCATAATGTTTTTTTCGAAAATAGTATTTAGAAAAGGATTAAATACTAAAAAAGTATATATTTATATTTCTATAAATCTATATTTCAATGATAAAAAATTCACTAAAAAAACAAAACACAAAAAACAGAATTTAATCTGTTTTTTGTGCTAACATTGTTGATAGTTTTCTAGCCAGTTTCCACTTTTTCTTTTTATTCTTTGGATTGCGTTATCTACAGATTTAATTTTTTTACTCAGTTTTTTTGCAATATCTTTATAGGTTAAACCCACAACCATGTAATTAAAAACAGTGTATTCAAACTCACTTAGATTAATCTTTAAGAAATCTCGTAATCCTTCAATTTGTTCTTTTGTTAAATATAATTCTTCTGGACTATATGATATGTACGATTCAAGACCTCTTGCATACGATACAACTTCTTTATTATTCTCATTTTTATCTTCTGTTACAAGTCCTACAGCAAAATTAAGTGCCATATTTTTTTGAGAATTAGCTGTTTTTATTGCAGTTATTAACTGTCTTTTTATACATATTGATGCAAACGTTCTAAATGAAGCAAGTTTATTTTTATCATATCCTCTTATGGCTTTTAGTAGACCAATCATCCCTTCTTGGATTAAATCTTCTCTTTCAGCACCTAATAAAAAATAGTTTCTTGCTTTTAAAAATACGAAATTTTTGTATTTATCAAATATTTGGCCTACCGCTTCCTCATCACCTGATTTAGCCTCTTCCAATAATTGATGTTCTCTTATAATTTCGATTGTTTCTTCGATTGTTTTTTCATTAACTATCTCTTTTCTTTCCTCCAATTCCTCGTATTCATAAATTTCCTTTTCATTATCACGAAGCTCCTGATTAATGTTTAATAACATCCCATCAACTCCTATTTTTTTGAAATTTGCGAAAGCAAGATACCACAAGCTACTGATACATTCAAAGAGTTTATCTTCCCTTTCATAGGTATTTTAACTAGAATATCACAGTTTTCTTTAACTTTTTTTCTTATCCCTCTACCTTCACTACCTAAAACCACACCTGCTTTTTCTGCATAACTCTCTTTTTTAAAATCTTTAGAACCATCTGCTTCAGCACCGTATATCCAATACCCTATTTTTTTTAACTGCTCAATTGCTTGAGAAATATTTGTAACTGGCACTATATCAACATATTCTATAGCACCTGTTGAGGTTTTTATTACAGTTTCATTTATTTTAACACTATTTCTATTTGGAATTATTATCCCATCTACTCCGAAACACTCCGCACTTCTTATTATTGCACCGAAGTTTCTTGGATCTTGTATCCCGTCTAGAATAAGTACTGTGGATTCTTTATTTTTTACAATTTTTTCTAAAAACTCACCAAAATCTTTTTCATAGTCATATTCCTCTATATATGCTATTACTCCTTGACTATCACTCTCTTTTTTCTCTACAAATAAAATTTTAATAGACTTTTTCTTAGAAATTTCTATAATTTCTTCAATTTTAATATTATTATTTTGCTTATAAATCTCAATTTTACTTATATGTGTGTTGTTTTTCAATGCTTCTATAACAGGGTTTATACCTATTATTTTTTTCAATTACATCACTCCTAGTTTAACCCTTTTTATATCTGCACCTATGTTTACTAATTTTTCTTCCATTTTTTCATATCCTCTATCAATATGATATATTCTATTAATTGTTGTTTCCCCTTTTGCTATTAAAGCAGCTAATACAAGACAAGCTCCTGCTCTTAGGTCCGACGCCATTACTTCTGCACCACTTAATGATTTTACACCTTTTATAAGTGCTGTATTCCCGTCAATTGTTATATCTGTACCCATTCTATTTAATTCTGATATATGCATAAATCTATTTTCAAATATTGTCTCTTTTATTTCGCTCGTGCCTTCAATTATTGATAATAAAATGGTTATTTGTGCTTGTAAATCTGTAGGATAACCTGGATATGGCATTGTTTTAACTTTCGTAGGCTTTAAATCTTTTAATTTAGACTTTACTTTTATACTATTTTCTGTTTTTTCAAACACTACACCCATCTCTTCTAGTTTTAAATTAAAACTTTCTAAATGTTTTAAATTAATATCTGTAATATTTATTTCACTATCTGTAATTATTGATGCAACAATAAAAGTACCTGCTTCTATTCTATCTGGTATAATTGTATACTCTCCTGGTATTAATTTTGATACTCCCTCTATTTCTAATCTTGCAGTTCCTATTCCTGTTATTTTAGCACCCATACTATTTAAAAATCCGCATAAATCTTCAATTTCTGGTTCCTGTGCTGCATTTTCAATGATTGTTTTTCCTTCAGCTAATGTAGCTGCCATAATGATATTTTCAGTGGCACCAACACTTGGAAAATCTAAATATATTGAATTTCCAATTAATTTATCTGCTTTTGCTTCCACATATCCGTGTTCTATATTTATCTTACATCCTAGTGCTTCAAAGCCTTTTAAATGGTAATTAACCGGTCTTGCACCAATTGCACATCCTCCTGGTAAAGAAACTCTAGACTCTTGAAAATGCGCTAATAAAGGTCCCATTACTAAAAATGATGCTCTCATTGTTTTTACTAAATCATATTTTGCTTCTGTATTTAAATTACCATTATTAATTATTTTATATGTATTGTTTTTTAATTTAGTTATCTCTAGTCCCAATTTTTCTAACAATTGAATCATTGTTCTAATATCTTTAAGTTCCGGAACATTATTTAATATATATTCCCCTTTAGCAATTAATGTTGCTGCTAAAATTGGTAAAGCAGCATTTTTTGCGCCACTAATTTTTACAGCCCCATCTAATTTTTTCCCGCCGTTTATAACAAAACCATCCACCAACATTATACTTCTCCTTCCAAGCCTGTTATTTATATATTATTTTATTTTTTCAAACATATTGGACAACTACATCCGACAAGTTTATCTAAAAAATTTATTACTCTGTATTCCTCTTTATATTTTGGAAGTACTTTTTCTATATCACTATAGCATTTTTTACAAATGGCTTTTCCTCTATTTTTACTATGCGCTTCACTTAATCCAACATCTAAGAAATCCTGATCTATATCCCTTAAAACTACATTGTCTTTATTTATTTCGACTGCTTCTTTTGATACAACTACAAGTCCAATATCTCCTTGTAAAGAGATTGAATCAATAAGCTCATATCTTATATTTAAATCTTCTGCCATTTTTATATATGGTTTCAAAGCTGTTATACCTATGTCTCGTGACATTTTTAGAAGATATGCTCGTTTATCTTTTAAAGAGTCCTCTATTTCCCTATAAACACCATCTTCAATTATTTGGCTTTTATTTAAAGCAACAAGTACTCTTTCTTTATATTCACCTAGATAATAGTTCTTCTCTACTTGTCTTTTTATAAAATCTATTTTAGTTTTCTCAACTTTATCATTTTCCATATTCATATTAACTGTATTAACGTAATATATTATGTTAATACTACACCACCTTTTTTACATATTTATAATCTTAATACCTCCGACATAATAAGAACTAATTACAAAATTATCTCCATATTTTACTATATTTGTTGGAAGCTGCTTATTTTCTACAACCTCGCTTTGTAATTTATCTTCACTATATCTAATAATATTTTCCTTTTTATCATCACAAATATAAAAGTAATTATTATCAAGCAAAAAATCTTCTGGAAAACTATTTCTATATAAATTATACTCTTTTATTAAATTAAAAAACATATTATAATAGTATATTTTTGATAATCTTTTATCTAATATATATATTTTTTCTTCTATTATTTTAATTTTAACATTGTCGCTACCAATAATTTTATATTTTTTAATAAATTTTCCAAAAATATTAAAAACAAAAACAGTATTTATAAACGAATCTAGCACATAAACTTTATTTCCATATAAAAATATATCTGCAATTCTAACAAAATCTTTGTGATGAATTTTATATTCTACCTTTAAATTTTTATTATTAGCAACTAAAATCTCCCTAAAAAAATAATCTAAAATAATTACTTTTGTATCTGTTAACAATATTTTTTCTGTTTGAATTCCAACTTTATAAAAATTAATATATCTATTTTCTTTTAAATTATAATTCACTATTGTTCTGTGATTATGCATTGAAAACCATAAGATATCATCTTTTATACATATTGCTTTAGGTTTATCCAATTTTAAATTATCATTTATTTTAATAAATTCTTGAATAATATTTGGAACTATATCTATCTTTTCCAATACAGTTTCATTTTTTTCTATAAAATCTCTAAAATCATCAATATTTATCTTTATCTCCTCATCATTATATTCATCGTAAATAAATATATTATTCTTTCTAGTATATATAATTTTAAAGTATTTCGTAGAGGTGAATTCTTTTATATTAAAATTGGATGTTTTATCTAAGGCAACAATTCGTTTATTAAATTGGTCAGCAACTAATATATATTTTTCATATAATTTTATCCCTTGTGGATATTTAAATAAGCAATCAATTTTTTTATATAAAATACCGTCCATATGGTAAATATATATACTATTTTTATATGGCGAAGACACATATATGTTTTCATTATCAATATCGATATAGGAAGATATCCCGATTTCTTCACCAAATGAATATAAATAATCTCCATTTATACTATACACCGATATTCCATTTTTATAATTGCTTGTTATAAAAATTTTATCATTAATTATCCTAATATAAAACGGTTTAATGATCTCTTTGTGAGTTATTTTTTGTATCAAATTAAAATTTATATCAAATAGCTTGATGCTATTATCTTCTTCATCTGTAATATAGATTTTTTCATTATATATAATTAAACTTTGTGGTTTTACAAGCTCTTCAATATCTATATTCTTATTTTCATAAACAATTTTATTATTTAGACAATCTAAAACAAGTTTCTTGCTATTATAATAGTTAACATCTGAAATATTTCTCATTAATATTCCCCCAATATACATTAGTATATCATATTTTTAACTTTTTGCCAATACCATTTTTTTACTATTATTTTGTAAAAACTTTTAAAGGCTGTCTAAAATAAATTATTTTATACAGCCTCTTTTTTATGCAGCATTTTCAATTTTTTCTATCTCTTTCTCTTTTTTCTTTTTATGCACTTTTCTAAATCTGACACTTGTAATAGACATTATAAGCAGCATAGATATTATAGTTATCCATTTAAGAATTGTATAATCTTTAGCTACTTTTACGCTTGGTAGCATCTCTTCCAATTTAGCAATGTCTACAAAATTATTAATATTTCGTTCTTCATAAATTTTATAAATTTCCCCATTTTCTAGAGGTAATGTTTTCACATTAAATACAACTTTATCTTCTAAAAGATCATAAGCTACTACAACATCACTTTGTATATCAGCTTCAAAAAGTTTTTCCTCCATTATACTTCTTAATTCTTTGACCCGTCCACTTATCTTTATAAAAAGTGATTGGTCAACTTCACCGTAAATCATAAAAAAACATAAAAAACTGAAAATTAAAATACAGTATTTTTTCACGTTGTCACCCCTTTCATTTTAATATTGCTAAATTATATTTTCGACATTTTTTAATTTTTCATAAGCTTTTTTATAAATATCATTATTTCCAAATGCACCTGGTTTACTAATAATTTGAAATTCACCAGTCATATCTTTATATATTACAACACCTGTATCAATTTCATCTATAACATTTAATTTATTTATATTCAACAATTCTAATGTTTCTATTGCTGTTTCTCCACCAGTTAAAAATAGATTTTTAATATTATATTTTTTTATTATATAAAAAGCTATATTTTTATTATAATCAGTCACTAAGGTTAATTTTTCTTTTAAAATATCATCTTTTTTATCAATACTTATAAGAAATATATCATTATTCTCACAGAAATTTTCTATAATTTTTATATTCTCCTCAATTGAGATATTATAATTAATTTTGTAAATATATATATTATCGTCATTATATTTTTTAAATTCATTTACCTGTAATATATTTTTTTCCGAACATGATCCCGATAACATAAAAACTCTATTTTTCTTATAATTCCAGTACTTTGGTAAATAATTCATAACGCCTGCAGAACCAACAACATTTTTATCATAACCTAACGTAACTATAGATTTTGCAATTATTTCTAAGTCTTTTTCTGTTTCACTATCAAAAATAATGATATCTTCATTTACTAAAGAGAGATTTTCTTCTAAATTACCTCTTATTTCGTCTAATTTTATTATTTTATAATCCGAAAAATAATCCCTTAAATCTGAACTTTTCACTGGTTTATGCACATCTTTTGCGAATTCTGTATTAGTTAATAATGTCCCGTTTAGATAGTGTTTTCCATCTAAAATTTGTCTCCCCATTTTTGGAAAGCCTATTATAATACATATTTTTTCTCCAATTTTAATATGTTTTTTAAGTTCTATTACTTCCTCTTTTATATTTCCTCTTAATGTTGAGTCTATTTTTTTATAAAGTTTATCATAACCTGTTTTATTTAAAAATTCCATTGTCTTGTTAATTATTTTTTTTGATAAACCAGACTCGTCATTTCTAGTATTTGTATTAATAACAATCACATCATCATCATTTTTTTCAAGAAAATTATTATTTGTATGTATTTTTACATTAAAACCAAATTTACGTAATTGTATACCTACATCTCCTGCGCCTGTGAAATCATCTGCTAATATACATATTCTCATATTATCACCTTTATATATTTTATCTAATAGTAGAAAAAGAACCACATATTATATGGTTCTTTTTATTTTTATTTTTTTAATTCTTCTAATATTTCAACAATGGCATCTCCTACTTGACTTGTAGAAGCTGTTCCTTTTAAGTCTGGTGTTAATGCTCTTTTATCAACTAATAATGTTTCTATAGAATCTAGTACTATTTTACCCCAATTTTCATATCCAAAGAAATCCATCATTTGACTTACTGACCATACCGATGCTAATGGATTTGCTATCCCTTTACCAGCAATATCTGGTGCCGAACCATGAATTGGTTCAAACATTGATGGGAATTTTTTCTCAGGGTTAAGATTGGCTCCTGCAGCTAACCCCATTCCACCAGCAATAGCAGCACCAAGATCAGTTATAATATCTCCAAATAAGTTTGATGTTACTACAATTTCAAATCTTTCAGGTTGTTTAACAAAGAACATTGCTGCTGCATCTACAAGATAAGAGTATGTTTTTACATCAGGATATTCTTTTCCAACTTCAACAAATACTTCATCCCAAAAAACCATTGAATAATTTAAAGCATTTGCTTTACTAATACTCGTTAGAGATTTTTTCTCTTTTCTTGCAATTTCATAAGCATATCTTATTATACGTTCTGTACCTTTTCTTGAAAATACTCCAGTTTGTAATACTACTTCTTCTGGTTTTCCTTGGAATAATCTATCTCCAGCTCCTGCATATTCACCTTCACTATTTTCTCTTACTACAAGCATATTTATATCTTCTCTTTTTACATCTGCAAGTGGGCAAGGTGCACCATCTAATAATACCACTGGACGTAAATTTACATATTGGTCAAATCCTTTTCTTATTTTAAGCAATAGATCCCATAAAGATATGTGGTCTGGTACACCAGGATATCCTACAGCACCTAGAAATATTGCGTCAAAACTTTTTAGTTGTTCCATACCATCATCAGCCATCATTTTACCATGTTTAAGATAGTACTCGCATCCCCAAGGAAAATATGTAAACTCAAATTTTAAGCTTGGATCTAGTTCCTCAATTTTTTTCATAACTTTGATCCCTTCATCTATAACCTCAGGACCAATTCCATCTCCAGCTATAACAGCAATTTTAAAAACTTTCATAAATATCAAACTCCTTTATTTAGTATTTTTATATCTATTTTCATTTTACAAGTGTATTATATCACAATTTTAAATATAAAACTATATTAATTTTTATTTTATTTAAAAAATATTATTCCAGAATTTCTTTCTGATTTATCACCTTTTCTATATGAAAAAAATTCATCGGAGCAATATGTACATTTGTTTGACATTGTTATATTTTCTTTAGGAATTCCAATTTCTTTTATTAACTCATAGTTTAATAATTCATTATCATAATATAATTTTCCATTTTTTCTTAAAATTACTTTATCCATTATCTCATTACTAAATTTTGATATAAATTTTTCATAAAATTCTTCCCCAATCTCATAACAGCAATTTTTTATCCCTATACCTATTGCCACAATAATATCCTCTTTTTTAGAGTTATAATTTTCCTCTAATTTTACTAGTATCTCTTTATATATCTCTTTGTAAGTTCCTCCCCATCCAGAATGTGCCACCCCAATAACACTATTTTTTTTATCATAAAAATACAATGGTAAACAATCGGCATATTTTGTTAAAAGAATAATATCTTTTCTTTTTGTAATAAATCCATCTACATCATCATAATTTTTTTCTATTTTATCATCAATTATTTTAATATTATTTGAGTGCGTTTGTTTTGCATAAATAATTTTATACTCTTTTTTAAACTTAGATAAAAATTTTGAAATATGATTATTTTCCTTATTTATTAGAGAGTTATCAGAAAAATCCCCGCAAGTTTTTTTAGTATAAATAGCCATAACCCCTTCTTTATTAAATTTATCTACATAATAATATTCATCTTCCTCTATATACATAACTCCCCCCTTTTTGTAATTCTTTTAAATATTTATAAATACAAACTATCTTTAAAAGCTGCGATTAGAATTTAGTGCTTAGAAAAATAAAATAAAAACAAATTAACATATCAAAATATACTTACATGTATGATTTTATGAAATAAAATATCAATAATTTTATGATATTTTATAATGTTTGATAGCTAGATTAAGTACACGGTATTTTTGATTATTTTTTTAATATTTCTATATTTCTATAAAATATTTATTGCTTAGATTTTTTATGTAAATATATCCATACTATAGAAAAAAGTAATCATATTTTAACTATTAGTTTTAAATAAAATTTTAAATTTAACATTAACATTTTTGTACATACCTATGTTGATTTACAATTTCCCATTAAATTCACTTGTATAATTTAAATTTGGAATAAAATTATAAATAAATAAAAAGGGGAAATTCCCCTTTTTATTTAAAAAATATATTACTTCTCACCATTTACAATTTCTTCTAACTCCATTACTATTTCAGCCATTGAATTCGATTGAGCATCTAGTTCTTCTGCTGTTGCTGCTCCTTCTCTTGCTGTACTTGCAATAGTTTGAGTTACTGTTTCCATCTGATTTACAGCTAGATTTATTTGTTCTACCCCTCTACTTTGCTCGAAGCTCGCATCTTTTATCTCTTCCATTAATG
Organism: Fusobacteriota bacterium; assembly: GCA_012519615.1. Lineage (GTDB taxonomy): Bacteria > Fusobacteriota > Fusobacteriia > Fusobacteriales > JAAYPW01 > JAAYPW01. Next base: position 22,267 of record JAAYPW010000097.1, on the reverse strand, counting down.
AATCTATTTTAGAAACATTTTCTACGATTTCTTTAAGTCTAACCGATACATTTTCTGCCATTTTAAAGCTTTCTTCAGATATTTTAACATTACTTTCGATTTTTTCTTCTGTATCTTTGGCTGCTTCTGCACTTCTCTGGGCTAAGTTTCTGACTTCTTCTGCTACAACAGCAAAACCTGCCCCGTATTCTCCTGCTCTTGCAGCTTCAACTGCTGCATTTAAAGATAGTATATTTGTTTGAAAGGCAATATCATCAATTACTTTTATTATAGCATGAACCTCATTACTTGATTTTCTCAAATTTTGTATAAAATCAAGCATTTTCCCCATCTCTTTGTTCCCTACATTGGCAAGGGATGTCGTCTCTACTGATAATTTACTGACATTATTTGTATTATCTGCACTTCTTTTTATCATTGTACTTGTCTCAAAAAGTGTTGCTGATGTTTCTTCTATACTTGCAGCTTGTTCCCCGCTACTACTAGCTAAATGCTGACTCACATTTGATAATTCATTTGATGCAATATTTATACTACTTGAACTTTCTTTTAATTTAATTGTAATTTTATTCACCGCATTATTTATACTAAATATTACTATATACGAAATAAGCATAACAACTAATAATAGTGCTAATACAACAACATACACCATTATATTATAATATCTTTCTTTCTCCTTCATTGACTTATTAATTGAAGATTTTGCTTCATTAATGCTATCATAATATATACCAGTTCCAATAAATATATTTGTACCTTCAATAAGTTTTACATATGCTAGTTTAGGTTCTACTACCCCATTTGGCTTCGGAAAATAGTATTCAACAAATCCACCTTTATCTTTTTTTACAATATCAATCATTTTTTGTATAAAAAAGATTCCATTTGAATCTTTTAAACCTGATAAATCCTTTCCATTATCTTTTCTTCCCCCTTCTGTTGGTACATTAATTCTAATTCCCTCAGTTGTATACGAGAAAAAATATCCTGATAAATCATCGAAGAAAAATATATTATCAGTATGTTTTCTAATGTGGTTTATTTTTTCTTCTTGAACTAGATTTTTTACCTCATTAGATAATATTAATGATTCATTATCTGTCACTGCTTTTAAATTAACTTTTATTTCATTCATCATTGCATTTTCAATACTTGGTAAAATAATATTTTCTCTAATACTCTTTCTTATCCCCTCGTTTAGCAAATTAATTAATATTAGTATAACAAAAATTAAAAAAGGAAATACCATAATTTTTTGCTTTATACCATATTTTTTCATTTTAATCCCCACCTTATATCGTATTAAAAAATAAAGATATGTATTTATACGAAATAATAATATAATTTCCTTTTTTTATTCATAAAAATATTTAGGTATTTCTAAATCAATAGTAATCCCATTTTCTATTATAATTTTATGTGAAAACAAACACATTATTTCTCCTTGCTTATATCCGTATTTATAATCGCCGAAAATAGGTAATTCGATTGAGCTTAATTGTACTCTAATCTGATGAGTTCTACCTGTTATTAATTCAGCTTCTAGGACACTATAATTTTTTTCTTTTTTTATTAATTTAAATTTAGTTATACTTTCTTTCCCATTTTCTGAAATAATAGAAGTCGTTTCTGTTCTATCTATATAGTTTTTTATTATAAATTCATTTTCGTTTACATTACCTTTTACTTTTACATAATAAAATCTTTTTATTTTATCTTCTCTAATTAACTTCGATAATTCTCTAACTGTTTTATTATCTTTCCCTGCTATGACAAGTCCTGATGTACTTTTATCAATTCTATTTATAAAAGCAAATTCATCTGTTTTATAATATGATTTCAACATTTCTAGTAATCCATAATCATGATTTGTACCTTTATGAACTACTAATTCTGGTTCTTTATTTATAATGACAATACCATTATTATCATAAACAATCGATTTTTTAACAATTTCATATTCTTTATTAGATAATTCTATAAATTTAACTTTATTTTCTTCTTCACTATAAATAAATACAAGGTCACCTTTAATTAATCTATAATTTTCTTTAGATTTTTTATGATTTACCTTTATTTGCCCTTTTCTAATCATATTGTAAATAAGACTCAATGGTAAAGCTTTGTATTTTTTTCTAATAAATTTATCTAATCTTACTTCTTCATAATTTTCATCAATTATATACTCCAATTTTATACTGTACACATAGGTGTAACAGCATTCACCACCTCTCTATTTGGTATTGTCGTTATATATTCTTACGCTTTCTACTATACCTAACATCATAAATCCAAAAACACACGAACTTCCCCCATAACTCATAAATAGAAGAGGTAATCCAGTTATAGGCATAACACCTATTACCATTCCCATATTGACAATGCTATGAAAGAAAAATATAGCAGCAATTCCATAACATAGAAGTTTACCATAATCATCATCTACTCTTTGTCCTATACTAATAATCGTATAAATTAACCATATGTATAGTATTACTAGAAAAATTCCTCCAATTAATCCTATCTCTTCTAAAAGTACAGAAAAAATAAAATCTGTATGAGATTCTGGTATAAAATTTAATCTTGTTTGTGTTCCTGATAAAACACCTTTACCAATTAATCCCCCAGATCCTGCTGCAATCATAGATTGTATTACATTCCAGCCATCTCCCAATACATCCTTTGTAGGATCTAAAAAAATAAGTATTCTCTTTTTCTGATAATCTTTTAAAAATAAAAATGCAACTGGTGTCATTAATAAATTAATAAGAAAAATAATAACCATTAATATTATATCTACTCCATTTAAATAAATAAGAACATAATATATAAATATAAGAACAAGAGCTGTTCCTAAATCTGGTTGTTTTAATATAAGTAAAAAAGGGATTACAATATGTACTCCTGTTCTTAGTATTCCTTTCCAGTTTCTTATACCATTTTTGTATTCATTTACCAATACTTCAGCAAGAGTAAGAAGTAAAAGAATCTTTGCAAATTCAGATGGTTGTAATTTCAAAAAACCCAAATCTATCCATCTATTTGAGCCTTTTGCCTTAAAACCAATTAGATGGACTATTACTAACATGAGTATATTCCCCATATATATAATTTTTGAGTATTTTGAAAAAATTCTGTAATCTATAATACTAAATATAAAAAATACTATTGAACCTAAAACTATCCATATAATTTCTTTTACAAAAAATGATCGCGTTTCTTGGTATGTTGCACTATATATAAATATTAAGCTAAGTCCTAAAATTATGTATACATTAATCAAAAGGCTTAAATCTAGCCTTTTGATTTTTTTTAAAAAAAGTCTAACGCTCTGTTTATTTTTCATTTCCCTCACTCACATTAATTTTTACTTTTTTTATTGGTATACTAATAGATAAACCAAGATTATCTTCCTCGTTTTCTAATTTAATACTATGAATATCTTCTTTTTCTAATTCAAAATATCTTGAAAATACTTCCATTAAATCATCTTTCAATAGTCCTAAAATTTTTGGTGAAAAAGAAGTTCTGTCTTGTGTAATTACAACTTTTAATCGATTTTTAGCAATAGAACTACTTACTTCCTCCTTTTTAAAAAGTTTGTCAAATATATTTTTTAACATTGATTTTATTCCTCCCCCTATTATTTTTTAAATAAATTAGATATTTTATTTAAAATACCTTTTTTATCATCTAAATCTAGTAATGGTATTTGTTCACCAGTTATTCGTTTTGTGATATTTAAATAAGCTTGTCCTGCTTTAGCATCAGCATATTTAATAACCGGTTCCCCTTTATTACTTGAACTAATTATACTTTCATCATCAGGAACAACACCATATAGATCGATTCCTAATAACTCTAACACGTCTTCAACACTTAACATTTCGCCTTTTTTTACCATATTTGGTTTAATTCTATTTATAATTAATTTAGGCTTATTCTTTTGTGATGCTTCTAAAACTCCTATTATTCTATCTGCATCTCTTACAGCGGATACTTCAGGATTTGTTACAATTATAACTTCATCTGCTCCAGCTACTGCATTTTTAAATCCGTTTTCTATTCCTGCTGGCGAATCTATAAAAACATAGTCAAAATCTTTAGATAACTCTTTAGCTAATTTAATCATATCATCTGGTGTAACAGCGTCTTTGTCTCTTGTTTGAGCTGCTGGTAATAGTTGTAAATTATCTTTAAATTGTCTATCTTTTATAAGTGCCATTTTTAATTTTGCTTTACCTTCGATTACATCTACAAGATTAAAAACAACTCGATTCTCTAACCCCATAACTATATCTAAGTTTCTAAGCCCAATGTCTGCATCTACAACTGCAACTTTTTTTCCAAGCATAGCTAATCCAGTACTTAAATTGGCTGTTGTTGTTGTTTTTCCAACACCCCCCTTTCCCGAAGTAACAGCATAAACTACTCCTTTTTTCATTTAATTAATCCTCCTTAATTGGTATATTTTTATTTTTCTCCTGTATGACCAAATCCAAATTTATCACGTTTTGTCTCACTTAGTTCACTAGTTATTTCTACATCTGCCACTATAATTTTTTTTAAAACTAATTGTGCTATTCTATCTCCATTTTTTATAGTGTAGTCTTCATTTCCAAAATTAATAAGTATGATTTTAACCTCACCGCGATAATCGGAATCAATTGTACCAGGACTGTTTAAAACTGTGATTCCGTATTTTATAGCAAGTCCACTTCTTGGACGAACTTCTACTTCGTATCCAAAAGGTATTTCCATCTTTATACCTGTTGGAATAAGTACCCTTTCCATAGGTTTTAAAATTATGTCCTCCTCTATATACGCAGCTACATCTAATCCCGCTGCACCGGAGGTCATATATTTTGGAATAGATGATTTCTCTTCTAATTTCACCTTAATATTTACTCTTTCTGTATCCAATCTCCTATCCCTCCTCTTTTTTTCTAATCAATAATTAAATATCCCCCAGTATAACCTCAGAGTAGTATTTTTCATTAAATAAATCTTTAGAACATAGTAGAACGTCTTCAATATTTATATTTTTTATTATAGCTGTGAATTCATCTATATTAAATAATTTACCTTTTTTTAAATAATTTCCTGCTAGTGTACCCATTTTTGCTCTTGTTGTTTCACCACTAATTACAAGTGATGCTAAATGTTGATTTTTTGCTTTTTGTAATTCCTCTTTTGTTATACCAAAATCATATATTTTTTTATACTCCTCTTTTATAAGTGATATTACTTTTTCAAAATCTTTCTTAGTTGTTCCTGCGTATGTTGTTATTAACCCACCGTCAGTATAAGACGAATTATAGCTATATATTGAGTATGCTAACCCCTCTTCTTCACGTATTTTTTGAAATAATCTTGAACTCATATTTCCACCTAATACATTTATGATCATATTAGCTTTGTATCTATCTTCAGAATGGTATGATAATCCCTTTGTATTCACGCATAAATGTACTTGATTTGTTGTCTTTGTTATCTCTTTTCTTCCACTATTTATATTAAATAGTTTTGTATACTCTCCTTTTTTTTCTTTTCTATGAAAATCTTTAAATTTTTCTTCAAGTAGCAATATTATCTTATCTATATTAAAATCTCCAGCAATTGCAATCACCATATTATCATTAGTATATCTATCATTCCAATACTCTATTAAATTATCTCTCGTAATTGATTTTACGCTCTCTTCTGTACCTAATATTGTTTTTTCATAATTAGTTCCCTCTAAAACAAATTTAGAGTTATAGTCAAATATTTTTTCTTCAGGGATATCTTCATACATTTTAATCTCTTCTACAATAACCCCTTTTTCTCTATCTATCTCTTTATCTAAAAATTCAGAATTAATATACATATCAGATAATACATCGATTACATTTTCTAAATGTTCACCTAGTGACGTTACATAATATCCTGTTGTTTCTGCACTTGTAAACGCATTCATACTACCACCAAGAAAATCTATCTCTTCAGATATATCTTTTGCTGTTCTTTTTTTAGTTCCTTTAAATAACATGTGTTCTAAAAAATGTGAGATCCCATTTTTATAGTTTTTTTCATCACGTAATCCTGTTTTTACATATATTCCAAAGCTTACAGATTTCAATCCTTCCATTTTCTTATAAATAACTGGTATACTATTTAAAATAGTTTTCATTTTAGGCATTTATTTTTTACTCTCCCTTTTAATAATTAATATTCTGACTGTTTCATAGTATATATTCCTATAACTAAAAAAATTATATTTGGAATCCATGAACCTAAAAATGGTGAAATTTTCCCACCAATACTTATTGCTTCCACTGTGGCTTTAACAATATAATAAAGATACCCAATTACAATACATAAAGCTATACTAACTGCTGATGTCCCACGTACATATCTGCTTCCCAATGATAAACCTATGAAACTAATAATAAAAGCTGCAAAAGGATATGATAGCCTCTCATACAGAGCAACTCTTATTTTTCTAGCATCTCCACCTGTTCTTCCGATTACATTTACTGCTTCCATAAGATCTTTTCTAGTTAATTCATTTTCTCTTATTTTGTCTCTTAAAAAATCATTTGGATTTTCATTTAAAAAATCAGGAGTATAATTCATATAATTTTCCATTTTATTTTCTACAATATTATTAATTTTTACTTTACGTAGATCCCATCTACCAATTTCTTCATTAAACTCACCATTTTGTGCCGTGATAATTTTTTCTATTTTAGAGAACTCATCATTCATCACTAATACCATTATATTTTTAACTGTTTTTTCGCTTCCATTTATGAAGCTAATGTAATAAATATTCTTTTCCCCTTTATAGTAAACATCTGTTTTTATTCTAGAGTCTTTAACATTATATACTTCTGTATATCTTAATTCACGACGACGCTCATTAGCTTTAGGTACTACACTGTCAATAAACCAAAATGCAGCTAAAGATATTATAAAAGACAAAATTACAGGGTATAAAATTATTCTCGAAAAACTTACACCTGATGTTTTCAATGCCATTAACTCTAATTTAGTTGACATTTTATTAGAAGTTATTAAACCACCAAAAACTACGGATAATGGTATAATATCAATTACAGTTTTGGGTATCCCTACAAGAAATAATTCTAACCCCTGTGATGCTTTTATTGTCCCTTCTGTTATGTAATCTACCGTTTTTATTAATGAAGGTATATTAAAAATAACAACAAATGCCATAAAACTTACAAAAAAAGAGTATGTGAAATTTTTAAGTATATATCTATCAATCTTTTTCATCCTACTCTCCTTTTTCTAATTATAAATAGAATTAATATTAATATTAAAAGTAAAATATTCGGCGACCACATCCCTAATACAACATCTATTTTTAGTTTAATGGCTTGTTGTTTTGCAATACCAATTATAGTCATATATGAAAATATAACTGCGATACTAAATACAAAACTGGCTCCTTTACCACTTCTGGCACTTTTCACGGAGAAAAACACACCTAGAATCGCTAAAAGTAACGCTGAAAAAGGTACTGCTAGCTTTTGATGCATTTCAGCTTCATATGGTAGAGCTCTTATTTTACGACGTTTCTTTTCTGAAATATCAATATTTTTTATCTCCTCTTTAACTTTTTCTATTATTACTTCTTTCTCTTTATTTAATTTCACTATTTCACTTTCTAAAAATTCTTTTTGAGATATTTCTGATCTTTTCATCTTTTTTTTCAGAATTTTTATTTTATTATTAATTTCATTTTGTTCAGTTTTTCTATGACCATATATATTATCAATTTCGGTTTTTAACTCAGTTATTGACATCATTGCTCTTTTTTTCTTACCTTTTAAAGAGAAATTTCCAAAAAAAGTATTTATCGGTATAATTTGTTTTTCAAAACTACCTGCTATCTCTTTTTCTCCATTACTATTGATATTATAAAAATTCGCATTTTCTAATATCATTGTACTATTTTCCCATCGAGATCTGTCTGCTAATATTATTCTAGGATAAATACTTGTGTCTAATTTTTGAAATACAATTAAATTTTCTGCTAAATTTGCATCGTTATCCATTTTATTAATATATATACTATGATCTCCTATATCTTCTATAAATGTTTTTTCCTCCAGTTTGAGAGCAGGTCGTGTATATGCAATTTTTTTAGTTACTAATTCTAATTTTTCAAATGAATCTGGAATAACTTTTTCTTCTATAAAAAACAGTACATTTAACATAATAAACCCAACAACAAATGCTGGAATCAGATAAGTTATAAAGCCAACACCAATTGACTCCATTGCAATAATTTCACTATTTCCTGATAATTTGTTATAAGATAACATCACTCCTAGAAAAAGTCCCATTGGTATTGTATTTGATAAAATCGGTGGAAAATAATAAGAAACCATCTCTAATACATCCATTACAGGAATATTTTTTACAATTATATTTTCCATCATCTCAATTAAAAAGTCAATTAAAAATAGGAACGTAAATACACTTATTCCAAAAAAAACTGGTAAAACCATCTCTTTGAAAAAATATTTATATACTAATTTCATTTATTTCCCCTTTTTTTAGATACATCTTCATTTTTCAAAATATTTTGTATCTCTTTTTCACGCAAATTTTGTAATTCAATTTCTTTAATAACTTTTTTTTTGTCTTCACTTAGTTCCGTATTTTTTTTTATATTTTCTACTTTTTTTTCCATATCTTTAAGTGCATTTTCAGTTATTTTATCTATTTCTCTCTCTTTTTTAAAATATTCTATCTGATTGTTAATTATTTCTGGTAAACCTATTTTCATATTTGGTGTATTTTTTGCAATAATATTTATAAATATACTACTATTTGCTGATAATTTTATATTTTCATTATACTGAGAAATAAATATTAATATATACACAAATAAAAGGGAAAAAAAAACTCCTTTTACCAAACCAAATAACAAACCAAGTAGCCTATCTACCCAATTTAAAAAAACAAGTTTTATAAATTTTTTAAATAAGAAGAAAATTATAAATAAAAATAGATATATTACAATAAAAATTACTATATATGTTATAATAAATTTTAAATTACTATCATTACTACTAAAATTTTCAAATATATATACAGATACTTTTTTTGTAATAAATATAGAAATAAATATTCCAAATAAGGAAAAGAACTCAAATATAAATCCTTTTCTATATCCTAAAGCTAAAGATATTAAACAAACTATTAATACGATTATATCAATATACAAACAAATCACCCTTATTATAATTATTTTGTTATCCTAACCCATAAACATTTTAAATAAAGAGTCTCCGGCATATGTAAAATCCACGGATGATCTTCTGGTTGGTATGTTACACCTAAAACTTCTAATTTAAGTCTATTTTCTGATGCTGCCATTCTTGTTACCTCTATTAGATCCTGTAATTGCATATGGTAAGCACAAGTACATATTCCTAAAATCCCTTCATCTTTAAGAAGTTTAAATCCGCTATCACATAAACTCATAAATAGATCGCGCCCTTTATTTCTATCTTCCTTTCTTTTAATAAGTGACGGTGGATCTAATATTATAATATCATATCTCATTTTTTCATTTTGCATATCTTTTAATATTTGAAATGCATCACCCTCTAAAGTAGAAAATTCTCCACTATAATTATTTAATCTATAATTTTCTTTTGCAGTATGTAATGCATCGCTCTCTTTGTCTATTGCAACAACTTTTTTTGCACCACTTTGTAATGCAGTCATTGAAAATCCACCAGTTGATGAAAATACATCTAGAAATATTGTTTCACTATCTATATATTTTTTTATAAATTTTCTAGATTCTCTTTGGTCAAGAAAAAATCCTGTTTTTTGACCTTCTATTATATCTACAATAAATTTTATACCATTATCTTCCATTATTACTTTTTCTGGTATTTCACCGTAAATTATCCCTGTTTTTTCTTCAATTCCCTCTTTTACACGATATTCAGTGTCTGAACGCTCAAATATACCTTTAGGATTTACAATTTCTATAATAGAATCAATAATTTCCATACGAAATTTTTCTATTCCTAGCGTTCTAAATTGAATAGATAAATATTTATCAAATTCATCTACAATAAGTCCTGATAAACCATCTGCTTCAGAATAAAAAATTCTTTTAGAATTTGTTTCACTATCTAATTTTCCTCTTTTCTCATAAGCTCTTTTTATTTTATCATATATAAATTCCTTATTAATTATTTCATCTTTATTTAAAGTTAGAACTCTAACATATATATTAGAATTATCATTAATATATCCTTTAGCTATAAAATTTAATTTTTCATCAACAATATGAACTAAATCACCATTTTCCAATGTTCCCATTGTTGCTTTTACTTCATCTTTATAAATAAAAGGGTAAAAGTTTAATATTTTTTTTTCTTTTTCTGATTTTACAATAATTCTTTTACTCATTATTTAGCTCCTTTATTATAGGTATATCTTCAATTATTATCTCTTTATTTACATCATTTTCCCTTGTTTCAATAGTTTTTTCTATTTTAATTATATCACCATAGCTATTTTTTATTTCATATAACGAAACATCAATTTTTCTATTTTTAAATCTAATTACATTTTCAACTTTTATAACTTTTCCTCTTATTATATCCCCTTTTTTTACAATGTTTTTATATCCTTTTGTTACAATAAATGTAACCTCTTTATTTTTTTTAGTTTTTTTTAGTTTTTCCCCTTTTATTACTAACTTTTCTATTGTATTTTTTATTAACTGTTTTTCCTTAAAATTGTCATTTTTAAGCATTAAATAATCAAAACATATATCTATTCTCTCCATAAGAGGTTTACTATTTTCTATTTTACTAAATAGTTTTTCCTCTATTTTATCAACCCTAGTTATAATATCTATATTATTAGATAAATTTTCAAATAAATTTTCCTCTATATTTTCTATTTTTCTTATAGGTGCATAATAATCTGAATCTAAATATATGAAATGTTTAATTTTTTCTATTCTTATTACATCTTGTTCGCTACTAGTCTTTCCAAATATCTTTTTTTCTAAAATTTCTAGTCTATCATAATAATTTCCATTACTTTCCAGTGTAAATCCAAATATTTTTTTTTCTAATATTTCAATATTTTCAAAAGGTCTAGAAAATATAACTGTAGAAAACATAATAAACAGTAATAAAATATTTTTTTTCATAAATTACACCTCATTTTAAAATATTATAAATGGTATCTCTAGTTCGACATCGCCACTATTAAAGATAGCTTTTATTTTATACGATCCCTTAGTAATTTCGGAAATTTCTGATTCAAAATCCCAGTTTTCACCTATATTAATTTTTGCATATCCACCTACAGAGATAATTTTAGGATTTTCTCGATTTCTATCCATATAGTCATTACTATATACGATATCTTTATTTTCATTATAAATAACTACTCTTATAGGTTTTTCTTTTTCGTTTATTAATTCTATTTTCTTTTTCGATCTATTTCTTAATTCCAAATTTATTAACATTGTATCATTTAATTCATACTTATGTTTATTAATGTATAAATTATATTTTATTTTATTTTTTGTAATAGAATCACTTGTTGGAGCTGTAAGTTTATAGAAGTTTTTAATAAATATAAATATTACAACAATAAAAATAATATCTATAAATGTAATTATATTAGAACGATTTTTAAATTTAAAACGATCTCTGAATTTTTTAATAAAATTTGACATTTATATTAAAACTTCCTTCCTAATAATGATTTTTCTTGAATTATTTTTCCATTTTTTATATAAACTCTAGGTACTCTATTACTAATTGATGTTAAAATTTCATATGGTATTGTATCTGCGTATTTAGCTATCTCGTTTGCAGTTATTATATCCCCTATAATTGTTACCTCTTCACCTATTTTTATATTAGATAATTCTTTAGGTATTCTAATCATAAATTGGTCCATACAAACTCTACCAACTATTTCACATTTAATATTTTTTACAATTACTTTTCCTATATTGGATAATTTTCTATTTATTCCATCACCATACCCAGCAGAAACTGTAGCAATAATTTCATCTTTTTTCGCTGTATAAATTCCATTATAACTAATATTACTCTCTTTTTCTATTTTTTTAATAAATATAATTTTACTTTTATATTTTAATATTGGTTTAAAATTATATTTATCACCATTATCAAATGGTGTAATACCATACATAATTATCCCAGGTCTTATTACATTATATTTATTTTTATAATTTATAATTCCTGCACTATTTAAAATATGTTTATATTTTATATCTGGATATTTATCTGCAATTTTTTCAAATTTGTCAATCTGCATTTTTGTATAATTTTCATCACATTCAGAACTAGCTAAATGTGTGAATATCCCTTCAATTTCAGCTAGTTTATTATTAATTATATATGTTATTGCCTCATTTGCTTTTTCATAATTAAATCCTATTCTACCCATGCCAGTATCAATTTTAATATGAACTTTTGGATGAATTTTTTGTTTTTCAAGTTCATAAATTTCATCAAATGATGCTATAGTCATAGAAAGATTGTATTTAATAATATCATTCCACTCCTCAATTGGAGTGCAACCTAAAATTAAAATTTCTCCATCTATATTATTTCTTATTAACTCTTTTGCTTCATCAATACATGCAACTCCAAAAAGATTTACCCCATTTATTGATAATTCTTTTGCAATTTCTATTGCACCATGACCATATGCATTTGCTTTTATAATTCCAATAATTTTTTTATTATTTGATATTTTTTTTATTTCATCAACATTATGTTTTAATTTATCAAAATCTATTTCAGTCCATACTCTCATATATATCTTCCTTTTTTTAATATTCTATATAATCTAAATAATCGCAATTTAACTAAATAAATTAAAGCTGATATAGGGAATACAATGGCATCCCCTATTAACAGTTTATTATTTCAAATAAAATTTTATCCCTTTTCCTACCTGCTTACTTGCTATTTTATCTTCTTTATACAGCCAACCTAAAGCTAGTAGAATATCCTCTTTTTTAAGCTCTGCGCTTTTTTCAAGACCTGTAATATTAAGTTCACCTTTTTCCGATAAGTTTCTCCATATTATCCCTGCATTTTGTCCAATAACCTCTGCATCGTATCTCATTAGCACTCACCCCTTAATATAATCTTATTTTATTATTTACATTATCTAATAATAAGGATAAATAATAATCTATTATTATATGTTAATTTATTTTTATGGTAATATTAAGTTATATTTTTCTACTTAATATTATCCTTCTATTTCAGCTTTCTTTTTATTTATTTTTCTAACTTCTAATAAATATGCAAGTGAACTTGCTAAAAAGATTGATGAAAATGTACCTATTACAACACCTACAGCTAATGTAGTTACAAATGTTCTTAATGTAGCTCCACCGAATAAAAGTAAAGCTAATATTGCTAAAAACGTCGTTAATGAAGTATTGATTGATCTTGTTAGTGTTTGATTAACGCTAATATCCATTATCTCTCCAAATGTACTAGCCGTTAATTTTCTAGTATTTTCTCTTACTCTATCAAATATAACTATTGTTGCATTAATAGAGTATCCTAGAATGGTAAGAATTGCCGCTATAAACGGAGTGTCAATTTCATAACCTAAAAACGCAATTACCCCTGCTGATATAATAATGTCATGTGTAAGAGCTATAACTGATGAGATACCGAAAGATAAGTTTGAAAATCTAATTCTTATATACACTAATATTATAATACAACCAAATACTAGTGACCATAGCGATTTTGTTTTTAACTCTTTCCCTATACTTGCTCCTACTTTTTCAGAAGATAGAATTTCAAATTCATTATATTCACTACTTAAAGAAGTTAAGAAACTTTTTTGCTCTTCATCGCTCATCTCAGTTGTTCTTATTATAACAACTGCTTTTCCCTCCTCAACCTGTACTTTTCTTTTTGTATCTTCTAATTGAGGTATATCTTTTGCAATTATATCTAACGCAACATTTAAATCTTCTATTCTAAATTCTTCTGCTTTTTCTAATTTAAATTCTATTTGAAACATATTCCCACCGGCAAAATCTATACCGTAGTTAAATCCTTTTCCAAATATCAACGCAAGTGATATAATTACAAGAATCGCTGATATACTTAACGAAATCGGAATATTTTTTATTATATTTAATTTCAATTTTATTCCTCCCTTTTACACTCTAAAAAATAAGCTTATGTTTTTATTATTAAACATTGATAAGAATCTTTTTAGTATCATTTTTGTAACTAACACAGCAGTAAATAAACTTGCAATTACCCCTATTGTCAATATTACAGCAAATCCTTTTACTGGTCCTGTTCCTAATACAAATAGCACTAACATTATTAATAAGGTAGTTACGTTCGAATCCATAATAGCACTCATAGCTCTTTCAAATCCTAAATCTACAGCTTTTGTAACTCCAACTCCATCTTTTAATTCTTCTCTTATTCTTTCAAATATAATTACATTTGCATCAACAGCCATTCCCACTGATAATATAAACCCAGCTATCCCTGGTAAAGTAAGTGTAGCATCGAAAAAATTAAGTAATCCAAATGTTACTAATCCGAAACATATAAGTGCAAGGTTTGCAACAAAGCCAGCCATTCTATACGCTATAACCATAAAGATCATTACTAACACTATAGAAATATATCCAGCTTTTAAGCTTTTATCAATAGAGTCTTGTCCTAATGTAGCTCCCACTACTCTTGTTTCTATAACCTCTACGTTTATAGGTAATGCCCCTGCATTTAGAAGACTCGCTACACTTTGTGCTTCTTTATACGTGTAACTTCCACTAATTGTACCAGAACCACCTGTAATTGCAGAATTTATTTGAGGTGCCATCTGTTCAACACCATCTAATACAATTGCTAATTTTTTCCCAATATTTTTTCTTGTTAACTCTGCAAATTTTTCAGCTCCCTCTTGATTAAGAGAAAAACTTATTACAGGTGAACCCATATCATAAGATACCTCTGCTCTTGTTAATAGACTTCCTGTGAATTCTGTTTCACCTAAAGAACCATCTGGTTTTTTTAATTTAAATTCTAGTAATGCTGTTTTACCTATTAATTCTAAGGCTTCTTCAGGATTATCATACCCTGGTAATTCTATAACAATTCTATTTTCTCCTATTTTTTGAACATTTGCCTCAGATACTCCAAGTCCGTTTACTCTTCTATCCATTACTTCAATTAATCTTTCCATCGCTTCTGGTGTTATCTCTTTTACATCTGCTGTTGGTTTTGCTTCAAATATGGCGTATACCCCACCTTTTAAGTCTAAACCTTGTCTAATCATATCTTTTCCTTTAATTCTTGTAAATCTCATCTCATTTTTTAGTACTTGAAAATCAACGTTGTTTAAAAATACAAAACCTGCTGAAAATAATAACACTAAAATAACTAGTATTAATTTTCCACTACCTTTTTTCATTGTAACCTCCTTTTATTATTCATATCTAAATATGTCTGTAGTATAATAGTTGCAGCAACTTTATCTACGATTTTTCTTTTCTCCATAGCATCTTTCTTTGTAAATGTATTTAGCATATTATCAGCTGACACTGTGCTATATCTTTCGTCTACTGCTTCATACTCAATATTTATTATTTTTTTTAATTCTTTTATATATTTTTTTACTTTTTTTGCTTGGATTTTTTCACTTCCATCTAAGCTTATAGGTAGTCCATAGATAATTTTTTCAACATCATTTTCTTTTACTATATCTGCTATCCTATCTTTTGAATTAATTTTTTTTCTATTTATAACTTCCAAAGGAGATGCTATAATTCCTAGTTTATCTGACATTGATACACCTATTCTAACATCACCTATATCAAGTCCTAATACTCTACTCATATTTTCCCGTTAATTAATTTTTTAATATGATTTAAAGCTTCAATAACTTTATTCCCTTGTTTCCCACCAGCTTGTGCAAAATCTGGTCTTCCACCACCATTTCCACCAGCTATTGTTGCAGCTTCTTTTACAATATCTCCAGCTTTTATCCCTTTAGATACAAGATCTTTAGATACTCCCACTACAAATAAAGCATTTTCATTATCTGAACCTAGTGCTACAATACAAGATTCATATTTATCCTTAGCTTTATCTACAATTGTTCTTAAATAATTTGCATCTTTATCTTTAAAGTCTTGAACAATAACAGTAACTCCATTAACAACTTCTGGTTTTGATAAAAATTTATCTGATTCTATATTTGTTAACTTCATTTTAAGTTGTTCATTTTCTTTACTTAATTCCTTTAAATTTTCAGAGATTTTTTCACTTTTTTCTACAATACTGTCTATGTCTGTTTTTAATAATTCTGCTATTTTTTGATTGTTTTTATACATACTATTTACATATTCATAGCTTTTATATCCTGTTATCGCTTCTATACGTCTTGTCCCTGCTGCAATACCTGTTTCTGTAATTATTTTAAATAGTCCAATTTCTCCTGTTCTATCTACATGTGTTCCACCACAAAGCTCTATTGAATATCCTGGTACTTCTACAACACGAACAACTTCACCATATTTATCACCAAATAATGCCATAGCACCTTTTGATTTTGCAGTTTCAATATCCATAATATTTTTTGTTAATTCTATATTTTCAAATATTTTTTTATTTACATTTTTTTCTATTTCCTCTAATTCAGATGGTTTTATCCCTTCATAATGACTGAAGTCAAATCTTAAACGATCTTCATTAACCATAGAACCAGCTTGTTGCACATGACTTCCTATTTCTTCTATAAGTGCTTTATGCAATAAATGAGTTGCTGTATGATTTCTTTTTATACTATTACGTCTATCCAAATCTATCTCTAAATTTACTACCATATCTTTTTCTATTATTCCAGATGTAAGTTCTAATTTATGGATAAATATATCTCTTTTTTTATACACAGACACTACATTCCCTTTAAATGAATCACCATGTATTATCCCAGTATCATATATTTGTCCACCAGATTCTGCATAAAATACTGTATTATCAAATATAACTTCATATCTATTTTCTGATTCCTCTTCAAGAAAAAGGATTTTACCTGTTGTTTTATCTTTTTCATAACCCTCAAATTTTGTTTCACCGTGTTCTTTGTAAAAATCTTCAATAAAGCTATCTTCGACTTTTTCTTTTATTACTTCACGTGAATTTCTCGCTCTTATTTTTTCCTCTTCAAGTTTCTCTTGAAATTCATCAAACGAGATTAAAATATCATTTTCTTTACATATCTCTTCAGTTAATTCATAAGGAAATCCGTACGTACCGTAAAGTTTAAATACAATTTCTGCATCCATCTTATTTTTATTTTCAGATTTTATTTTTTTAATCTCCTCATTTGCAATGGAAATTCCCTGATCAAGCGTTTCTATAAATTTTTGCTCTTCACGTAATATAACTTTTTTAATATGTTCTTGTTTTTCTTTTATCTCAACATAATGTTCTCCCATAATTTCTACAACTTTATCTACAAGTTTATATAAAAAAAGTTCATTATATTTTAATAATTTCCCATGTCTAGAGGCTCTACGCAATATTCTTCTTAATACATATCCACGTCCATCATTAGAAGGTAATACGCCATCTCCTACCATAAATGTAATTGCTCTAATATGATCTGCAATTACTCTTAAAGAGAAATCTACATCTGCATCTTCTTTATATTTATGTCCTGTTACTCTACCTATTTCCTCTACTATTGGGCGTAATAAATCTGTATCAAAATTGCTACCTACTTTTTGCATAACTGCAGCAATTCTTTCTAATCCCATTCCTGTATCTATATTTTTTTTAGGTAATGGTTCTAAAGTACCATCTTCTAATTTATTATACTCAGTAAACACAAGGTTCCATATTTCTAAATATCTATCACAGTCGCATCCTAATTGACAAGTTGGTTTCTTACAAGAATATTCCTCTCCTAAATCTATATGAATTTCGCTACAAGGACCGCATGAACCAGTTGGACCTGCCATCCAAAAGTTATCTTTTTCACCTAGTTTTACTATTCTTTCCAAAGGAACACCTATTTTTTCGTTCCAAATTTTTACACTTTCATCATCTTCTTTATATACAGATACCCATAATTTCTCTTTAGGTAAACCTAATTCCACAGTAATAAATTCCCAGGCCCATTCTATAGCCTCTTCTTTAAAATAATCCCCAAATGAGAAGTTTCCTAACATTTCAAAAAAAGTATGATGTCTTGCAGTACGCCCAACATTTTCCAAGTCGTTTGTTCTCATACATTTTTGACTTGAAGCAGCTCTTTTATAAATTGGTTCTTTTTTGCCCATAAAAAATGGTTTAAATGGAACCATTCCTGCTATTGTAAGTAACATTGTAGGGTCATCAGGAATTAGCGATGCACTCTCATATATTTTATGGTTTTTGTTTTTAAAAAACTCTAAATATTTTTTTCTAATTTCGTTTCCAGAAAGCATTTTTTACCCCTTTCTTATTATATTCTATCCTTTATATAATATAGGATTTTACTTAAAATGTCAACTTTTTTTTTATATTGATTCAAATACGGCATATATATATTAAAATATTATTTCTACAGCGTTGTTTTTATTGCATAACACATAATTTATTTTGGTAATACTTAACATTAAATAATTTTTTGTATAAATCTAATACATGTTTTCTGAATTAGATTTATTTTATTTAAAATATTTAATGGTAAATTTATCACCAGTTATAGAGCTATAATAACTCCTACTAATTAAATATGTCCAAATTTACCTCATTTAATCCTATTCGTTACTAAAGCAACAGTTTATTCTTGTTTTGACAAAAGAGATTGTTTTAATAACATGATAGGATAAAAATCATAATGAAATAAAAATATGAAAACCTTCGATTTTTGTAGTAAAATATAATTTATAGAGAATTATGAAATAATACTTAAGAGTAAGATTCTTTCCAACGTATGTATTGATACAATTATAAAATAAAAAACATAACTTAAATAAAAAATCCTTCTCCTAAAAAATTAGAAGAAGGATTTAGGATGTGATTCTAAGATTATATATAGAATTAAATTCTGCTGCAATTATTATATTATTTTCATGATATATCGAATTATAACCAGGTTAATATTTTTCCGGTTTTCGTATTTTTGTATTAATAAAGGAGTATTTACTTTTACTGTGTAAGTATTCTTTATTTATATCATCAAATTTGCTAAATATACAACCAGTTAGAAGAAGTATTATTAATAGTATATGTGTTAGTTTCATAGTTTTTCATTTTTTATTATCTTTTACCATCTTCTATTATTGCTATCTATTTTTTTAATTTTCTCAATTCTCTTTATTTTGCATCTCCTATTTTATTCTACCATCATTTAACTCTATTGAGATACGATATATATCCATTACTATATTTTAGTTTTCTTAGTTATTATGCTTTTTACATGAAAAAATAAATAATAAACTTAAAATAATTAAAGTAATACTAACGATTTTCTGTTTTCATTTACACTCCTTTTTATAATTATATATATAACAAGTAAGTGTATCTTATTTTTTTATGTTCTATCAATAAATTATTTTTATTTAATATATATTTTATGTAGAAATTATATATTTTAAAATAAAAAAAATGTGCGATTCTATTTATAAAAATAGAATCACACATTTTTTATTTTCCTCTAACTATCTCTTCTTCAGAAGTATTTCTTTTTTTATCTAAAATTTCATTTCCAGACTCTTTCACAGGAAGTTCATTACTAATTTTAATATATTTTGGTGCAGCTGTAAAAGCATGATCACTTACTTTACTAATATTAGCTTGTGAATAGTACGCAACACCACTTATAAAATCTAAAACTCGTCTTGCTGTTTCAAATTCTAATCCAGCTAAATTAAAAGTAACCATTTTATTAGCTTTTATTTCATCAGCTATTCTTGTTACATCTTCATAAGATTTTAAATGTAGTAAAACGTATTCAAAAACTTCTTGAGTGTAAATTTTTTGTTGGTTCTTTTTATTTCTCAATTCATTAAATTTAACAACTTTTTCTTCTTGTTTCTCATTTACTTCCATATAGTCTACATCCTCTTCCATATCAAACCCTATAAAATTCGCTATTTTATTTACTATTGCACTCATTTTAAACCCTCCTTTCTTCAATTTTTTCATTCCCTTCTATAATATTAATGTATCATAGTTATAGCTAATTGTCAAAAATTTTTCTTTTCAATTTATTGTAACTTTCAATCATAGTTTCTTTTTCCTTTTCGGGCATTATACTCTGTTCTATATTCATTATCTCCATATCTATGTATTTTTGAAATTTTCCTTCCATTATAAGTATGTTGTACTTATCTTTAATATCATATCTTTTTATTAATGTTTTTATTAAATGTAACTCTACAGAATCAATTTTTTTTAATTTTAAAATATAATCAAAGACCTCATCATCCTGTTTTCTTTTTAAAAGTTTTGGTCTATTTGCATAATAATTTGACGCTAATATAAAAAGAAGAACAAGTACTATTAATAAAATCACTTGATATATTGCATTGGGATTACTTTTTCTTGTTAATCCTTCTAATACATCGTATATTGTATAACTCATATTAATCACTACCTTTATTTAGATACTCTTTTGCTGTTTCAAAAACTTTTCCATTTATATCTTTTAAGAAAACTTTTATCCTTGCAATTTCCCCTGCTTCATAAAATAATTTAATTAAATTCACCTTAACTAATTCTGATTTATCAGATGTCATGTTACTTACAAGCTGTATTTTATCATATAATTTTAACTCTCTTATTATATATATTCCACTTGCTCTCATTTTTTCTGAATCACTAAATAGCATCTCATTTAAATTATTTAAAGCATCTATATAACCCATATGATATAATCCTATAATAGAATTAGCTTTTACCCTATTATCCATATCTTCTAAATAAGGAATTATTAATTTTATTGCTGTTTTATTATTAATTTTACCAAAAGTTTCAATTATGTTTGCTCTTACTCTTTTATCTGGATCATTTAATAGTTTAAGCATTCCTAATAAAACATCTTTATCTTTAATATTTTTTAGAATATTAGCAATTTTAGCCCTTATTGTGGATTCAGGATCTTTCATTGCAACTAATATTGCTTCTTTATATTTAGATTGATTTTCCACATATTCAATAATCTCTATTATTTTTTTTCTTTCATTTGCATCGATACTTTTCATTTTTTTTAAAAATAAGCTTTCAATATCCCCATCCATTTTTTCTAAAACTAATGCAATTTTTTTCTTGTTTTTCACATCTAATTTATCAAATGAAGATATATACTTTGATATTGTATCTCTTGCTAAAAGCATCGAAACTTGATTTCTAATGTTGATATTTGTATGAGTCATCGCATTATGCAAAACCAAATTTGCCTCTTCTGTATCTATATTTGATATTGATTCTAGTGCTTTTTTTTGAATATTTTCATCTGGATCGTCTAGCATCTCTTCATAAACATTTAAAAAGTTTTCGTTAGATTTTGAAGCTAAAACTTCTATAACGCTTAACCTTACTGATATATCTGGATCTTTTCTCATATTTATTATTAATTTATAAATTTTAGCTTCTTCAATCATACCAATAATTTCTACAGCATACTTTCTTTCAATTGAAATATCGGAATTTAATTTTTCTATGTTTTTTTCCAATAAATTATTACTTATGATAAATGATATAATTGCATTTTTTTCTTTTTGATGAAAAAAATTTTTATTTTCTACAATATATTTACCTAATGATTTTTCTACTTCATTAAAAAAAACATTTTCAACTTTAAAATTTTTTAATAGTTTTATTCCCATCTCTTTTATTTCAGGTATTTTTGAATTAAGCATTTCCATAATTATATAGATTTTTTCGTTATTTTTTATCTCGTTTAGCAGTTTAAAATAGATATCTCTTGTGCTATTTTTATTGATAACATCTTGTACAATTTTACTTGCACCAATCTCTTTAAATTTTAAAAGCATTTTAATTAAAATAGATATTTTTTTAATATCATTTCGGCTTAACTCTTCTTCTAAATACTCCAATACATTTTCAATATCGTCATTTGTTTCATTTACATCTATTTTTTCTAACAAAATAAATATTGATTGCTGTGCTTCCACTTTAATTTTTTCTTTATTATCTTTACTTAATATTAAAAGATATCT
>JAAYPW010000096.1 GCA_012519615.1 Fusobacteriota bacterium | reverse complement strand
ATAGATGGTATGGGTGACGCTGACATGGCAACAAGAGGATTTATGAACTGGAACGAAGCAAACGGCGATACAGCTACACACTGGAAAAAAGTTGGAACATTTAGAAAAAATCACGTTGCTGTAGGTGGAGGAGCACAAACTGATCTAGGCAGCAATACATATGGAAGAACATATAATAAAAATGGAATTTCAGATAAAGTAGTAATTAAAATAGATGCAAGTGGTTCAACACAAGTAAACGTATCAGGTATATTTAGCGATGGTACAAAAGTAAGAAATGCCTATAACGGTGAAACAGGAACTGTATCAGGTGGAAGTGTTACATTTACAGCAGAAAACGGTGTAATATTAATAGAAGAGATGTAATTTATATATGATTAACTCCCTTATAAATTTATAAGGGAGTTTTTTATTAAAATTTAATTAAAAAGTATAAAAACTAAAAAAACTAAAAAAAAATATTGCAATTAGTATATTTTTTTAGTATAATACATCTGATAGTATTTCGAATTATAAAAGGATAAAGGAGGTACAGTATGAAAAATAAAAACAAAATTAAACAGGAATTGTTAGCATTAGCACCTGAAAAATGGAATAAAGCATATATATATGCAATTATAGAGGAAGATAAAGGAATTGTTGAATGTTTCTTTGTAGATGAGAATAGCAATGAATTATTTCAAGAAGAAGCAAGCGAGATTTTATTTGAGTATGTTTGTGATGAATACGATGATTACAGAATAAAAAATGATGAAATCTGGTGCACGGCTACATTTATATTAGAAGAGGGCGAAGATTTAGATGTTGAATATGATTTTAATAGACGTGAAAATTTAAGTGATCAAGAAAAATTAATTTTGTGGCAATATGAGTATTTAGATATTATGCCTGATGAAGAATTTAATCATCTATTTGATCTAATTGATGAAGAGGAAACAAATGATTTTGGAGGTTCTGATAGTTATTACTACGATGAAGATGAAGAAGAAGATGATAACGATGAAGAAGAAGATTATAGTGTAGATTATTATGATGATAATCTTGATTATGATGAAGATGAAGACGATTTTTATTAAAAATAAAAACTGAAAAATCCTTCCTATTTTAAATTAGGAAGGATTTTTATTCTTAATCATAAATAAAATGTTAATTTTATAATAATAAGTAAATTTTAAATAAATATATGGAGGTGAAAAACTGCTTATTAGCAGTTTAAAAAACAATGAAAAACATAAGAAACATAGCAATAATAGCTCACGTTGACCATGGTAAGACAACATTAGTAGATGCAATGTTAAAACAATCAGGGATATTTCGTGAAAATGAAAAAATTGAAGATAGAGTTATGGACTCAAATGATATTGAAAAAGAGAGAGGTATAACAATATTTTCTAAAAATGCATCAATTACTTATAAAGATTGTAAAATTAATATTGTAGATACACCCGGACATGCTGACTTCGCTGGAGAAGTACAACGTATAATGAAAATGGTTGATTCTGTTATATTAATAGTAGATGCCTTTGAAGGACCTATGCCACAAACTAAGTATGTATTAAAAAAATCTCTTGAAATTGGACATAGACCAATAGTTGTAATAAATAAAATAGATAGACCAAATAGTAGACCAGAAGAGGTTCTTAATATGGTTTTTGATCTATTTATAGAATTAGATGCAAATGAATACCAACTTGAATTTCCAATTATATATGCAGCAGCAAAAAAAGGGATTGCGAGAAACTATCTAACTGATAAAAATGAAGATATGATCCCTCTTTATGAGACTATATTAAAACATGTAGATGAACCTGAAGGGGAAATAGATAAGCCTTTCCAATTTTTAGTTTCTACAATTGAGTACGATAATTATTTAGGTAAAATAGGTACGGGAAAAATTTATAACGGTAAAGTTAAGGTAAATGAAGAGGTAACTCTTATAAAAAGAGACGGGAAAAAAGAGAATTATAGAATTACGAAAATACAAGGATTTAAAGGATTGGGAAAAGTTGATTTAAAAGAAGCAAGTGCTGGAGATATTGTCTCTATAGCCGGAATAGATACAATAGATGTAGGAGAAACAGTCGCTGATAAATTAAATGGGACATCACTACCTGTTATTGATATAGATGAACCTACTTTAGCAATGACTTTCTATGTAAATGACTCTCCATTCGCAGGGAAAGAGGGAAAATGGATCACATCAAGAAATATTCTTGATAGATTAAAAAAAGAATTACAAACAAATGTTGGTATTAGAGTAGAGGAAACTAAATCTGCTGATGCATTTGTTGTAAAAGGTAGAGGTGAACTTCAATTATCTATATTAATAGAAAATATGAGAAGAGAAGGATTTGAATTACAAGTATCAAAACCAGAAGTTATTTTAAAAGAGATTGACGGAATGAAACATGAACCAATTGAACTTGCAATTATAAGTGTTGCAACAGATTATACAGGAGTAGTTATAGAAAAAATGGGGCTACGTAAAGGTGAAATGATTAATATGGTACAAGGTACAGATGGTTATACAAGATTAGAATTTAAAGTGCCATCTAGAGGATTAATCGGATTTAGAAATGAATTTTTAACAGATACAAGGGGAACAGGTATTATAAATCATAGTTTCTATGATTATGAAGAGTATAGAGGTGAAATTGATACTAAAAAAAGAGGAGTTCTTATTGCAATGGAAAAAGGGGTGTCTACTGCATATGCTTTAGATAACTTACAAGATAGAGGGGTAATATTTATTGATCCTGCTGTGGAAGTATATGAAGGGATGATAGTAGGGGAACATAGTCGTGAAAATGATTTAGTTGTAAATGTATGCAAAGGGAAAAAACTTACAAATATGAGAGCTGCAGGTTCTGATGATGCGATTAAACTAACTCCCCCAAGAGAATTTAGTTTAGAACAAGCATTAGAGTATATTGACGATGATGAGTTCTTAGAAATTACACCTAAAAATCTACGTATGAGAAAAAAAATCTTGAAAAAGAAATAAAATAATTGACAAGTATCCCAATATATGATATATTAATATTTAAATATAAAATAAGTCTTTAAAGGTAATTAAATTTAAGGGATGATGTTTATGGGAAAAAAGATGAGTAAAATAAGGCAAAAGAACAATATAATAACAATAAAAATAAAAAGTCTCTCTGTTTTTTAGAGGGACTTTTTTTATTTTTTTTGATATAGAAAAATAAGAAAAAGGAGTGTTAAGTATGAAAAAATATTCAAAAATTCTAAGTGTCCCTTTTGGGATTATAATTTTTATGTGTTTGGGGTCTGTATATTCATGGAGTATATTTAAAAAACCAGTTGAAGAAGCTTTAAATTTAACATCAACTGAAAGTGGATTACCATATGTTGTTTTCTTAATATTTTATGCATTAGGGATGCCATTATCAGGTAATTTTATTAAAAAGATAGGTCCGCGTGCTATTACGATTATAGGTGGAATATTTGTATCTTTAGGATGGTTTTTAGCAGGGTTTGTAAATAATATAGTTTTATTAGTATTAACGTATGGAGTGATGGGAGGTATAGGTGTAGGTATTGTTTATGGAGCGCCAATGGCTGTAGTAGGTGAATGGTTCCCTAAAAAACGTGGATTAGCTGTAGGATTAACATTAGGAGGATTTGGACTATCACCATTTGTAACGGCACCATTATCAAGAAGATTAATAGAAACTTATGGTGTAAATTCAACTTTTAAGATAATGGGAATAGCATTTTTCATTATTATAATTGCTTTATCAATACCGCTTAGTTTTCCTGAAAGTATTAAAAATAATAATAATAAATATCAAAAAGGGTTAGAGAATGCTGTAACTTTAAAAGAAGTTTTAAGAAACAAAAGATTTTATTTTTTATGGATGACATTTGCACTGGGGACATTTACAGGATTAATGGTAATTGGAATTTCAAGTCCTGTAGCTGAAGAGGTCATTAAATTAAGTCCTGATTATGGGGCGTTAGCAGTATCTATTTTTGCAATATTTAATGGGTTAGGGCGACCAGTTTTTGGAGTTTTAACAGATAAATTTTATTCTAAAATAAGTGGAACAATATCATATATATTAATTATCATTGCATCTATTATGATGTTAAATGCAAAAGAGGGAATGGTAGGGCTATACATGATATCGTTTTGTATATTTTGGTTTGTGTTAGGTGGATGGCTTGCTATTGCACCAACAGCAGTATCAAATATATTTGGAGCAGAAAATTATGCAAGAAATTACGGTTTTTTATTTACAGCATACGGTGTAGGTGCAATTGGCGGTGGAATAGTATCAGGTAAAATAAAAGACATATTTAATAGCTATCACTATGTTTTTATACCAACTTTAATTGCAGGAGTAATCGGATTAATATTAATTCAATTTGTAAGGAAAAAGAGAAAAATAAATTAATAAATAAAAAGGAAAAACACAGTAAAAGTAGTATACTAAATTAGTATACTATTTTTTATAAAATAATGAAGGGAGTTTTTTTGATGAAAAGAAGTATTAAATTTAAATTTTTTCTTGTTATGCTGTTTTTAGGGTTAATAATATTGGGTAATGTATTTACTGTAGTATTAATAACTAATTCAAAAAAATACGACGGATTATTAATAAATTTAGGTGGACGTCAGAGAATGTTAACGCAAAGAATAAGTAAAAATATTTTTACTATTAATTCTAATTATAATGTAGAAAATGCAATTGATGAACTAAATGCAAGTATAATATTATATGAAAATACTCTTAAAGGGATGTTAGAAGGGGGAAAAACTCTAGATGGTGCAAATAAAGAAATAGTATTAAAAAAATCAGAATTAAAAAATAATTATACTGAATTAACTATTTTATGGGAAAATTATAAAAAACATATTGAAAATTTTTTAAATTCAAATGATAGTGAAAGTCTAAAATATATATATGAAAATAATAATTTACTTTTGAAATTATCTAATGATATGACTTTAGAGCTGCAGGAAATATCAGATTATAAAGAGAAAATTTTATTAAATGGGCAAATTTTATTTTTATTACTTAGTATTATATTAATTGTATTAGTCTATATCTATCTATCAAAAAGTATAGTTCTACCAATTACAGTATTTAAAGAGTTATTTCATAGAGCATCAAATGGAGAATTAGATATCCGTTTTCCATATGAAAAACGAAAAGATGAGATCGGTGAATTATCAAACGAATTAGATAATTTTTTTTATAAAATAAATACTATTTTAAATAATATAGAAAGTTACTCAAAAGCACTATTTAATGGTAGTAATGAATTAAAACATGGATTAGATGAGATTAGAGAGAGCATAGATTTCTTAAAAATGTCAATTGGAAGTGCCGGAAGTGCCATTGAAGAAATGTCGCAAACTGGTCAAAGTATTTCAGAAAATGCTAAATATACCGAAGAACGTTTTCATGCAATTATTAATCTAACATCACAAGGGGAAACAATAGTAAATAATGTTATTCGTTCTATTGGAAATATAAAAAATACGGTTATTATTGGAAAAAAAAGTGTTAGTGAATTAGCAGATAAAACGGATATGATTTCTGAAATTTTAATGGTTATAAATGATATTGCCTCACAAACAAATTTACTTGCACTAAATGCAGCAATAGAAGCAGCTAGAGCAGGGGAATTTGGAAAAGGATTTGAGGTAGTAGCAGAAGAAGTGCGAAAACTTGCTGTAAAAACGACAGAATCTACAAAAGAGATACAGGATATGATTAAAAATATTCAACATGATACAAAAAATGTTATAAATAATATGGAAAAAACAGATAATGAAGTTGAAAAAGGGGTAAAAATAGTAGCAGAAACGGGAACTGCTTTTTCAAATATTGTAAGTAATATAAATGATGCAAGTAATCTTGTATCAGGCGTTGCACATTCAGCAACAGAACAAAGTTATGCAACAGATGACATTTCTAAAGAAACTGATAGCATTGTAAATAGTGTAGAAGAAAATGTATTTATAATTAATCGTAATTTTAAAGAGATCGATAATATAGTAGAGATATCAAAAGATTTAGAGGAATTAATAAAATTATTTAAAGCTGGAAGTAGAGATCTGGATAAAATAAGACATAAAGAGGTAAAAGAGGTAAAACAAAAAGATTATATTGTATGGAAAACAGAGCTAGATACCGGTGTAGAGATGATAGATACAGAACATTTAGGATTAATAAAAGAGATTAATAATTTAATAGCAAATATAGAATCAGGAAAAGGGAAAGAAGTTGTATTAGATACAATACAATTTTTAGCAGATTATACAGATGAACATTTTTCTCATGAAGAGGAGCTTATGAGAAGAGAAAATTACCCTGATTTAGAGATACAATTAAAAGCTCATAAATATTTTGTAGATAATATAAAAGAGATACAACATACATTAAGAACATCTGGTATTCAACCAGGGATGACTGTTAAAATAAAAAAAATAATTGCAGATTGGTTAGTTAATCATATTTTTCATATGGATAAAAAAATTGGTGAATTTTTAAAGCAAAAATATAGGAGATAATATTAGTTAGGGGTAATTTTTATTATATTTATTGAAGTTATAAATATTCTATAATAAGTATTTATAATGATTATAAAAGAGATAATAGATAAATATATATGAAAATAGATTATTTGACTTATGATTAAATATTAAATTTCTTATAGTAAAATCAAAAAAATATAATAGAATAAAAAAAGACGGATATTTTTCCGTCTTTTTTTTAAATTAACTAAAAAAAGTTTGAAAAAAAATGGAAATTTTGGTACAATAGATAAAGATATAAATTTAAAATAATAATATAATTTTTTTACTTATAAGATAAAATTATAATTTTAATTTAGGGAAGTTCCTCTTGATTATACAAAAAAAGATAATGAAATTATAAACTGTTTAACCTATAAATGCTAAAATAGCAATGTATATTTTTCTGAATATAATATGTATAAATTATACTTAACTTCTAATTTTTCTCTTAGGAATTTAGAAAATATTATGATTTTATCTCTATTATCTGTCCCTTAATATAATATAAATACATATTATCTGTAAAAATACAGGTAATCTCACTAAAAAAACACATATAAATAAATAAAATTATAATTTAAATAATAACATTAATTAATAGAATAAAATATCTATATATAATATGGATATTTATAAAGGGGAAAATTTATGAAAAAAAGAATATTTTTTGATAAAACTAAAAATATGGTATTTATATCTCATCTGGATACGGTTAGATTTTTTGAAAGATTATTTAGTATATCTAAATTGAAAATTAAGTATACCGAAGGATTTAACCCGCGACCTAAATTTTCATTTGGATTTGCTTTATCACTTGGCGTGGAAGCTTATAATGAACCAGTTGATATTGAGATTCTTGAAGACTTAAGTAATGAAAAAATTATGGAGATGTTAAATAAAAATAAAGTTGAAGGATTTAAAGTAGTAAAAGTTGAAAATATAGATATCGGTGGCTCTATTTCAAGGGATTATTCTTATGTAGAATATATTTTATATATTGATTCTAAAGAGATCTATTATAAATTAAAAGAGCACTTATCAGAAAAGAATATTATATCGAAAAAAGAGAAAAAAGGTGTAATTACAGAACGTGATATTACTGATAAAATCATTGAAAAAAAATTTGAAGATAATAAAATTACTTTAGGACTTTTTGAAATTTCACCAAGTGCATTTTTCTATGATTTCACAGAAGAGGAGATTATGGATATAAAAATAGTAAGAAATGGATATAAAAAATAGATATTTTAAGGAGGAAAAATGTTAGATGCAAAATTTTTAAGAAACAATATAGAATATTTAAAAAATATTTTAGAAAGAAGAAATACTAAAATTGATTTAGATTTGTTTGAAAAAATAGATGCAAGAAGAAGAGAACTTTTATCAGAGGTAGAAACTCTTAAATTTAAAAGAAATAATAGCTCTAAAGAGATCGGAAGACTGAAACGTGAAGGGCTAGATGCTACAGAATTACTAGATGAGATGGCAAATGTAAGTCAAGAGATAAAAAATCTTGAAAAAGAAGTTGCTGACATAGAGGAAAAAATATTTAATTATCAAATGACTATACCAAATATATTACACGAAAGTGTAGTAACTGGTAAAGGTGAAGAAGATAATGTCGAGATAAGAAAATATGGAAAAATAAAAGAATTTAATTTTACACCAAAAACACATGATGAGATTGGTGAAGCTCTCGATATTTTAGATTTTGAAAGAGGAGCAAAATTAAGCGGTTCTAGATTTACCGTATACAAAGGTTTAGGAGCTAGATTAGAGAGAGCATTAATAAGCTTTATGCTGGATATTCACACAACAGAAAAAGGGTATAAAGAGATTATACCACCATTTTTAGTATCTAGAGAAACAATGACTGGTACAGGACAATTACCAAAATTCGAAGAGGATTTATATAAAACAACAGATGATATGTTTTTAATACCAACCTCAGAAGTTCCTCTTACAAATATCCATGCAAAAGAAATTTTAAAAGAGGAAGAATTACCTATATATTATACAGCATATTCACCTTGCTTTAGAAGAGAAGCTGGTTCTTATGGTAGAGATGTGAAGGGATTAATTAGACAGCATCAATTTAATAAAGTGGAATTGGTAAAATTAGTAAAGCCTGAAAATTCATATGAAGAATTAGAAAAAATGACAAAAGATGCAGAAGATATTTTGCAAAGATTGGGACTAGCTTATAGAGTGGTATCTTTATGTTCTGCAGATATAGGTTTTTCTGCTGCAAAAACATACGATATTGAGGTGTGGTTACCAGGACAAAATAAATATAGAGAGATCTCTTCGTGTAGTAATACAGAAAATTTCCAAGCAAGAAGAGCAATGATAAAATATAGAGGAACAGGAGAAAATAAAGGTAGCGAATTTGTTCACACATTAAATGGGTCAGGATTAGCAGTAGGTAGAACATTAATTGCAATATTAGAAAATTATCAACAAGAGGATGGAACTGTAATAGTACCTGAAGCGTTAAGACCGTATTTAGGTGGAATAGATGTTATTAAATAATTTTTTTCTATTACTAGTTATTCTAACTATTGTTTTTTATGATGTTAAGAGTATGCTTGTAATGCTATTAATTGTTTTTTTTATAAACTTATATAAAAAAAACATTAATATAAAGAATATAAAAAAATTAAAATATAGTATAGTTTTTATAATTATATCCTTTGTATTTCAACTTATTTTAAATAATTATGGTGAAATTTTTTATTCTTTTTATAGTATAAATATTTATTATCAAGGTATAAAATTTGGTTTTGTAACTACAATAAAAATTTTAAATTTAATTTTAATATCTTGGATAATTGATTATGAAAAGATATTGCCAAATTTAATTAGTAAATATAGTAAAATAGTGAAAATTGCAATAAATAATGTACCATATGTATTTTTACTTTTTAAAGAAAATAAAAATCCCAAAAAAGTTTTTGAAAATTTAATAAAAAAAATTTATAAAGAATTATAAATAAAGTTGATTTTATTTAAAAAATTTGATAAAATAGTATATAATAAAAAAATAAGAATAAGAATATTTAACATAAAAAAACGATGGATTTACGAAAGATAGTTAATTTAATTTTAAATTAACTAGAAAATTTTGAATAAAGGGGTTTTTAATGTGAAAAACAGAAAGTATATTTTTATAACTGGTGGTGTAGTATCATCGTTGGGAAAAGGGATAACAGGAGCGTCTTTAGGAAGATTGCTAGAGGCAAGAGGCTACAAAGTTACGATTCAAAAATTTGATCCATATATAAATCTTGACCCAGCTACTATGAGCCCTTATCAACACGGAGAAGTATTTGTAACTGATGACGGAGGAGAAACTGATTTAGATGTTGGACATTATGAGAGATTTATTGATAAAAATCTTACAAAATATAATAATATCACAACAGGTAAAATATATTGGTCAGTATTACAAAAAGAGCGAAAAGGTGCATATTTAGGAGCTACAGTACAAGTGATCCCGCATATTACAAATGAGATAAAAAGTAGAGTAGAGATCGTTGGTAAAGAAAATGATAGTGATATTGTAATAACTGAAATTGGTGGTACAGTTGGAGATATTGAAGGTCTACCATTTATTGAGGCTATTAGACAATTTAAAGCTGATGTTGGTAAAGAAAATGT
>JAAYPW010000095.1 GCA_012519615.1 Fusobacteriota bacterium | reverse complement strand
AACCGTATACATCATATCCACGTTTTTATATTTTGAATTTGTAGTTTTGTAGGGGCGAACCTATGTGTTCGCCCTTCTTTTGTATTTTTAATAAAATTTATTTTAATTTTATCTTTTGTTTTTTAAACAAAAATATTAACCTAGCTCCTTCTCTTATCTTTTATCTTTTTCTAAATTCTAAGTTCTAAATTCTAAATTCTTCATTTAATCCGTGTGTATCTGTGGCTAATAATCTTTTGTTTTTGCTTTTATCTGTATTCACCTAAATAAATTATAAAAAAGATTAAATCCCCTCTTTTTCCCTTATTATATCTATAATATCATTGATCTTACTAGGTTTATTTAGATATAAATACGCTATTAACGCTTCAAATCCCGTACTTTCTCTATACTCTTTCATTGTACAACTTTTCGGATAATGTTTTATATTTCCATTTTCAGCTCTTTTGGCGATCTTTTTCTCATTTTCTGAAAGCATATCCCATATTTCACCATATATTTTACTTTGATATTTTGCATTTACATATTGCTCTACTATATTATTCAATTTTTTTAGTGATAATCCTTTATTATATAATAGTTGTCTTATATATAATGACCAAACAGCATCTCCTAAATATGCAATATTTAAAATACCCACATCTTCATTATTTAAATCTACATATTCCATGTAGTTTTATCCTTTTGATCTTTTATATTTATCCCCATTTCAGTGAGTTTATTTCTGATTTTATCAGCTAATGCCCAGTTTTTATTCTGTTTCTCTTCCCATCTTAATTGTACTAGAAAATCTATTAATTCCACAGTTAACCCATTATTTCCTTGTTTTTCTTCTATTAATTTTACCCCTAATACCTCTTCAAATATATTTTTAATGTATATTTCCACATCTTTTAATATACTTATATCTCTATTTTCTTCAGAAGTTGTATCAATGTAGATATTTAATGCTTTTACAAGTTCAAATATTGCTCCAATTGCCATAGCTGTATTAAAATCATCATCCATTGAAGAGTCAAATTTGCTTTTACATGTTTCATATTCTTTTACAAATTCTGTATATGCAGTGCACTCCTTATTAGATATACTTTTTATATCAAATTTAATATCATCTAATCTTTGTAA
The DNA here is from genome assembly GCA_012519615.1 of Fusobacteriota bacterium. GTDB lineage: Bacteria > Fusobacteriota > Fusobacteriia > Fusobacteriales > JAAYPW01 > JAAYPW01. The sequence continues at coordinate 1,079 of JAAYPW010000095.1, read as the reverse complement.
TGTATTTTGCACTCTGGCTAATCCATTACTTGCCATAATTAGCTCATCTTCACTAAATTCTATTGGTTTTCTATAATGTGATGACAACATGAAAAATCTAAGTATATTTCCAGAATATTTTTCTAAAATCTCTCTTAATAGAAAAAAATTATTCTTCGATTTTGACATTTTTTCCCCTTTTATATTGATATATCCATTATGCATCCAATATTTTGCAAATCCGCTACCATTTGCACATACAGATTGTGCTATCTCATTCTCGTGATGCGGGAAAATCAGATCTTGCCCCCCACCATGTATATCAAATTCACTACCTAGATATTTTCCACTCATAGCAGAACACTCTATATGCCAACCAGGACGCCCTTCCCCCCATGGTGAATCCCATTTAGGTTCATTCTCTTTTGATTTTTTCCATAATGTGAAATCAAGTGGCGATCTTTTCTTGTCGTTTACCTCTACCCTTGCTCCGTTTATTAGTTCATCTACTTTTTGATGAGATAATTTCCCATAATCTTTATAGCTTTTTATATCGAAATATACATCTCCATCAATCTCATATGCATGACCATTATCAATAAGTGATTTGACTAATTCTATCATTTCTGATATATTCTCTGTGGCTTTTGGTCTTAACATCCCTTCCTCTTTTATATTAAGTCTACTTGTATCTTTAAAATACTCCTCAATATATCTAGATGCTATCTCCTTTACACTAACGCCCTCTTCGTTTGCCTTATCGATCATTTTATCATCAATATCAGTGAAGTTTTGCACGAAATTCACAGCATATCCCTTATACTCAAAATATCTTCTTACTGTATCGAAAAATATAAGTGGTCTTGCATTTCCAATATGGATATAGTTGTATACAGTAGGCCCACATACGTACATACTAACACTGTTTTTTTTAATTGGTAAGAACTCCTCAAGTTTCCCTGTTAATGTATTATATATTTTCATAAATATACACCCTTTCATTATTACATTATAGTATTACGATTTTTTTTCTATAATGTTACGATTTTTTATTCTATTATATATTTATACCATAATTTATCAATTTTTTCCATTATTTT
>JAAYPW010000094.1 GCA_012519615.1 Fusobacteriota bacterium | reverse complement strand
TAAAGAATTTAAAGAGATTAAAGAAGTAGAGAAAGAGGATATTTATTAAGAAACAGAAAGTTTGAAAAGAAGTAAAATGAAATTAAAAACAGAATTTTTTAGAAAAACAATCAAGATAAATAACATTAAACATTTTAAAAATCGTTCTATTTTGTTGTAATAGATAATTAAAATTAATCTTTCGATTATATTTTACAACATTTTGAATTGATTTATAATAGATTAGTTAACAGAAGTAAAAAAATATAAGGAGGTTATTTGATGAAAACAATTTTATATCTAGAAGATGGATCGTATTATTATGGTGAAAATTTTGGTATAGAAGGGGAAATTGGTGGTGAATTAACATTTATTACTTCTATGACAGGATATCAAGAAGAATTAACAAATCCAGAAAATAAAAATAAAATTATTATTATGGCTTATCCTGAAATTGGAAGTTATGGAGTAAACTCTGAAGATGTATTGTCAGATAAAGTACATGCAAATGCAATTGTAGTTAGAAAATATAATGCACTTTATTCAAATCATCGTGCTGAAAAAAGTCTTGGTGATTATTTAATAGATAATAATACATATGGAGTTACCGGAATTGATACAAGAGCTATCATTTCAAAAATAAGAGACAAAAAAAACGTTAAAGGAATTATTTCAAATGTTGATTTTAATTTAGATAGTTTAAATTCTAAATTAAGAAAAAAATAAAATATATATTTTCTGGAGACTATAATGAAAAAAAGAATATTAATAGTTGATGATGTTAAGGCTGTTCATTTACTTTACAAGCAAGCATTAAAGGATGAAAATTACGATATTATAAGTGCAGAACGAGGTAATGATGCTCTTTCAATAATAAATAAAGAAAACATTGATTTACTTATATTAGATCTTAATCTGCCTGATATAAGTGGAATCGATATTATGAAAAAACTTCGTGATGAAGATAAACAAATTCCAATTATTATTTTAACAGCATATGGACTTCGTGAAAAGGTTATAAAATCTGCTAAATATGATATTGAATATTATTTATTAAAACCAGTTGATTTAAATCTATTTAGAGAGAGGATTAAATATATATTTTTAGAACAAAAAGGGAAACAACTTTCAAATTTAAAGCGTTCTGCAAATGATCTTATAAAAGATATATCTGAATTTTCTGACGAAATTATTGATAGTGAAATAGTAATACTTAAAAAAGATATTATAAAATTAAGTGAAAAATCTATTTCTTCTGAATTAAAAGAGGATAAATTTTCTAAATTTAATGTAAATAATAGTGTCATTACAGAAGAATCTATTGATTTAAGTAACAAAAAATTAAAAAATATAGAACTAACCCAAAATAATTTAGATAATGTGGAAAATTTAAATATAATAAACTGTCCTATATGTAAAAATAAATTCACTGCTAAAGAATATGGGTATACTAATAGAGATAAAAATTGGGATAATGATATCATTGATGAGGTCTATGATAAAATCATTGATGATATTGAATATATATATATATGTCCAAAATGTCTATATGCAGAAGAAAAAACTAATTTTTTTAATTTAACAGAAAAAGAAAAAGAGCGTATACTTAAAAGAGAGTCAATAAGACGTGATATATTGGCAGGTAAAAAAATAATAGAATTAAACGAATTGGAATCAATTATTTATTCATATTTATTAGCTGGTTCATGTTATGAATCACGTTATAAAAATAACTGGTTCATAGGAAACTTTATATTAAAAGTAGGATTTTATGCAAAAATTCAAAAAAAATTTAAAAATGAACGTGAAATTCTTAAATATGCAACAAGATATTTTGAAGATGCATTTGTTACTTGGGAAGAAGAATATGGAAATTATACACGAAATGAATTAATTTATTTTTTATTAATAGTTTCAATTAAGTTAAATAACTATGAAAAAGCAATGTTGTGTATAGATACTATAAAAAAATCTACTGAAATTGATACAAATCATGAATTCCAAGAACTTCTTAGTGAAAAAATAAAATTAGTAGAAGAAATGAGGAATAGATAATTGAATACAGTTTTAGAAGAAAAATTCATAGAATATGAGATTAAAAAATCAATCTTTATTGGTTATGTGAAACCTGTAATCTCTAAAGATGAAGCACATCTGTTTATAGATATGATTAAGGCAAAACATAGTGATGCAACTCATAATGTATATGCATATAGAATAATTGAAAATGGACAAGAAATTTATAAAGCTTGTGATGATGGGGAACCAAAAAATACTGCTGGAAAACCAATTGGGGAGATATTTAATCATCATAACTTGTATAATCTTGTTGTTGTAATTACAAGATATTTTGGTGGAATAAAATTGGGCGCAGGTGGGCTCATTCGTAGTTATGCTAAAGCAGCTAAGCTTGCTATTGAAAACTCCAAAATTATAAAATATGAAAAACTAAATTTTATTGTAATTAATTTTGATTATTCAAAATTAAATCTAATTGATAATATTTTAATAGAAAATAAAATTATTGACATAGAAAAAAATTATGAAGAACGTATTACCTATAGATTAAGTGTAAATAACGATGTTATAGCACAACTAAAGGAGATACATGATGTTGTTCTTATTGAAGGGTAGATGTTTAATTGAAAATTTATGATGTTATAATAATTGGTAGTGGTCCAAGTGGTATATTTGCAGCTGCAAATATTAGTAGAAATAAAAAAATTTTACTATTAGAAAAAAATAAAATTATTGGACAAAAATTTTTAATGTCTGGTTCTGGAAGATGTAATATTACAAATAATGAAAACATTAATAATTTTTCAAAAAGATACGGAGATAATGGAAATTTTCTAAAATTTGCTTTTAATGAATTTAATAATATTGATACTATAAATTATTTTAAAAAACGTGGATTAAATATGGACATAATGGAAAATGGAAAAGTATTTCCAAATACGCAAAAATCAATTGATCCATTAAACATACTTATAAATGAATGTAAAAAGATTGAGATACATCTTAATGAAAAAGTTTTAAAATTAGAAAAATTTCAAGAATTATATGAAATAAACACAAACAAATGTATATATAAATCAAAATCTGTTATTATTGCAACTGGTGGTGAAAGCTATAAAATTACAGGTTCAACAGGTGATGGATATACATTTGCAAAAAAATTATCCCATACAATTATTAAAACTAGACCTGCATTATCTCCTATTATTATAAAAAATTATAATTTTAAAGAGAACTCAGGAATGTCGTTTAAAAATATTACATTTGATTTATATAGGAATGAAAAAAAAATTTTTTCTAAATTTGGTGATCTGCTATTTACACATTTTGGTTTATCAGGACCAGTTATTCTTGATAACTCAAGATATTTTAAAGTAGGAGATATCCTTAAAATCTGTTTTATAGATAAAAAAAGAGATGTAATTACCAAAGAGATTCTTGCATATACAGAGGTGAATGGCTCTAAAACAGTAAAATATTATCTTAAAACATTAAACTTATATGATAATTTAATAAAAATTTTACTTGATAAAAATAATATACCATTAGATTTAACTTTAGCAAATTTAAATAAAGTTTCAAGAAAAAATCTTATTTCAGATTTAGTTGAGTATAATTTCATTATAGATAAAATAGGTGATTTTGATATAGCGATGGCAACTGCAGGTGGAATTGATTTAAAGGAGATTAATCCAAAAACAATGGAGTCTAAATTACATAAAAATCTATATTTTATTGGTGAGATACTTGATATTGATGGTAATACAGG
>JAAYPW010000093.1 GCA_012519615.1 Fusobacteriota bacterium | reverse complement strand
TTACTTTATTATACATTATTCTTCTTATTATCAACCGTTCTATTATTACTACTTATGTCAAAAAATTATTAAACTATGAAAAATAAGAAAAGAGAAGAACTCCTATTTTGGAGTTCTTCTTTTTTTAGATTTTATCTTCTTTTCAAACAATATCTACCTAAATTCATAAACTACATCAAGAGAAAAACTTATTTTTAGCTTTGGTTTTTAAATTATAAATTCTACATTTAATATTTAGTTAAAATATTTTCTTGATTTTTCTATTTTTTTTCTTAAATTCTAACCTCTCTATTTTTCTTACACGTTAACTTTTTTCAGAATCTCTTTTACCATATTTACTCTATTAAATGGTGCAACAATATACAGCCCATCAATATAATCTATAAACTTATATATTATTTGCGTAGCAATTTCAATCCCAACTTCTTCAGCTTCATCTCTATTCATTCTTTCGCTAAACATATTAATATATTTATCTGGTATATTAATTCCTGGTATCTCATTATCTAAAAATAGAGCATTTCTATAGCTTACAAGGGGCATAATACCAGCATATATTTTTATACCTTTTTCCTTTTTCATATTTATTAAATATTCTATTGCACTATCTTCAAATATTGTCTGTGTAAGAAATAATTTAGCTCCAGCTTCTATTTTCTTCTCCATTTTACTTATTTCAGCTTTTTTATTAACTACATTTAAATTCAACGCCGCAGCAATATTTACTTTATCCTCTTTAAATTCTTCATTATTTAATTTATCTATTAACTTAATTAACCCTACAGAATTTAAATTAAATACACTTTTTATCTCATTACGATCAGCACTTGCAATAGGATCTCCAGTTACAACAAGCATGTTTTTTATCCCATTTACATAAGCTCCTAATACATCTGATTTTAATCCAATAATATTTCTATCTCTACAACATATATGTGGCATTACATCTATTCCAGTTTCATTTTGAATCTTCGTTGCCGTAAGCATAGAGCTTACCCTCACTTTTCCAATTGGGGAGTCAGATATTGTTATATAATTAATATTACTCTCTTTTAATTCCTTAGCAGCACTCATAATTTTACTAATATCTGCACCAAATGGAGGATCTAATTCAACTGCTATGTCAAGAACTCTTTTTTTTATATTTTTATCCAATTCAAAAGTATTTTTATCCTCAATTTTTACTTTAACTTCAATATTCTCTAATCCAATATTTTTTATCTTTTCAGATAACTTTTTTATATGTGCTGGAGTCGTCCCACAGCATCCACCTAATATTTTTATACCTATATTTTTTATATCTATCATAATTTTTGCAAAATAATCGGTATTTTGATTATATACTATTTTTCTATTTACAATATCGGGAAATCCAGCATTTGGAAGTGCCGATACTATTTTATCTTTAAAATTACACTGTTTTATATTATTGTAAATATGAATAGGTCCCGTACCACAATTAAATCCGAATGCATCTATATCTTCATTTGAAGATATATTATTAGAAATATTTTTTATACTTACCCCTTGACCAGTATAACCATTTTGCATTACCATAAATTGTACTAATATAAATGAATTAGGATTTTTCCCCTTAATATATTTAGCTATTTTTTCTAGTATATCATAATTACTAAACGTCTCAAAAATAAATATATTAATTCCACAACTAATGAATGTATCCACTATAAATAGGTATTCATTATAAATATCCTCTGATTTAGTCTCCGTATTTGCATTAATCGGTCCTATACTTGCACCAATATATATATCTCTATTATTTACAGCATCTTTTGCTATATTACACCCATTTTCAATTATTAATTTAGTGTAATCTCTATCTTTTTTATGTGAATATATATCTGCTTTAAATGTATTCGTTCTTATTAATTTTGCACCTGCATCTATATATTCCTCGTGTATTTTCTTAATTATAGATTTATCATCTATATTAGCATTTTCAGACATTGTGGTCTCTTTATTGCTTAATGTACTATAATATGTCCCCATTGCACCATCTATAATAATATATCCGTTTTTCTCAATATATTTTTTAATATCCATTAGCTACCCTTTCATAATAAAATCCTTTTAATCTAAATAACCAAAAATTATCTTTAATGCCGGAGTTATCCTTGCAGCAGGATTTTCTCTTATTTTTTTCTCTTCCTCTTTAATCATATAAAAAATCCCGTCAACAGTTTTTTCTGCTACATATTCTTCTACATTAAATTTCTCTCCAAATGCTGGATACACGCTTACAATTGTATCGTAATAATAATAAACTTGATTATCTTGCATTACCTCTTTTATTTTTGGTTTAAATATCTCCATTAGAGAATTTCTTGTTGATACTTCAAAATAGTTTGTAATTGCATCTACTCCTCCATGCAATATCTCAAGTCCATCCTCTATAGTTAGACCGTATATTGCATCTAAAAATATAGTACTTGCGTATGGGATAGATTTTTCTGCTGCTTTATTCATAGATGATAAAAGTCCATCTATCTCTGTTCCAAATATTATATAGACAAACCCCTCTTTAAAATGAGCATATTCCTCTGGTAAATCTATATATATATTCTCATTTTTTGCAAAACTATCATTTTTTGACAGCTCTGTAACTGTTTTTTTACTGCTAACCTCTAATGCTTCTCTTAATCCCTCTTCTACTGTATAGTAACCAGATGTACATGATACAAAAGACAAACTAAATAAAGTTATTAGTATTAAAATTAGTTTTTTCATTACTCTCTCCTTTACTTGAATAAAATTATACCTATATATAATAAAAGACCGATTAGTAGAAATCGATCTTTTATATGACTATTTAATACCATATCTTTTGTTAAATTTATCCACTCTACCTGTTTCGTCAATAAATTTATTTTTCCCTGTATAAAACGGATGACATTTTGAACAAACAGCTACTTTTAATTCGTCTCCTTTTTTATAAGTAGATTTTGTAACAAAAGTTTCTCCACATGAGCATTCTACAGTTTTTTCTGTGTACTCAGGGTGTAATTCTTTCTTCATTTTGATTTTCACCTCGTTATATTTTATAAAAAATTCATATACTATTTTAACATACTTTATATTTTTTTTCAAGTATATTTTTACATTGTTTTAATTAATTTTTGTAATAGATGATATTATTTTAACATCCCTTTTACAATCATATCTGTTGCCTCATCTTCTGTTAACCCACGTGCCATTAAAGTTTCTAATTCTTTTTTGTTTACGCGACCAATACTAGCTTCATGAGTCAATTCAGCTAAATCATTTGTTACTCTAATAATAGGAACTGCAGATACAATAGCTTTATCCCCTTTTACGACCTCAATACAGTCAACATGACCTTTTGCATGGGGGGCATTTCCGTGAATCTCAGTATATACTTCACTATATGTCTCGTCAGCAGCAAATACTCTTGCTTTTACAGTTCCGCGACTTCCTTCACCATTTAGATACATTTTTTCAGTTATTTTTATATAATCATTTTTTGTTGCATATATTTTACTATCCATCTCGGCAATAGCATATTTATCCAATTTAAAATCATAAACTAAATCAATTTTACCAACTCGACCATTTACTAATTTAAATTCACTTTTCATATAACCATTTTCTTCAATATGCCCCTCTGTATAAGGAAGTATTGTTACACCTCCATCTTGCCCATGAAAATGAACCTCTTCATATACCATTTTTGCATTTTTGCCTATCTTTACAATTGATTTCATCTTATGTTTTACATCTATTGCTTTAGGGAACGAGCAATATGAGATAAGTTTAACCTCTGAATTTTCCTCTAATACAATCTCTGTATCTATAACTTGTTCACCTGTTGTTCCTGTAATTCCAAAACATAAATGTACCGGTTTATCTAATCTATGATCTTTTAAAACTGTAATTTTAGCTTTTATCCCGTTTGGAATCTCTGTAGCATCTACATTAAGTCCTTTTATTTTATTAAGACTCAAAATTTTATTTTTATCAACTAGCATAAATCCGTTATCTTTATTTTTAAATATCTCTCTATCTGCACCTGCATATGTGGCAGCATCCATTAAATTAGAAATTGCATCTGTATTTTGCAAATTACACACTTCCTTCCATAGCTACGTAATCACAAGTATTACATCGTTTTTTATAATAACTAGATATTTCAAGTGGTTTCCCTTTTTTCTTTATTGTTTTATCACAAATTAGATAAGCATAATCTACAATTGCAGCTATATCTTCATTGTGTGTAATTACAACAGCAGTATTTCCTTTTCTCTTAACATAATTAAGCATTCCAACAATATTTGGTATAGACATTGCATCAATACCTGAATCTGGTTCATCAAAAATAGCTAATTTTGGATTCATCATAAGTACTGCAATTAGCTCAATTCTTTTTCTTTCCCCACCACTTAATGTATCGTCTACAAGTCTATCTATATATTTATTATAATCTAATCCTGTAATTTGAAAAAACTCCATAATATCATCACTATTATATTTACCACCTAAAGTAATATATTCCTTTACTGTTATCCCTTCAAATCTAGCTGGTTCTTGTAGTGCAATTGTCATCCCTAATTTAGCTCTTTCTGTAATACCTGATTTCGTTATATCTACCGAATCAAATATAATAGTACCATTTTCTATATTATTAAACCCTATTAATGTTCTTGCAAGTGTACTTTTACCAGCACCATTACTACCTAATATGCTATATATTTTCCCTTTTTCGAAATTTAATTCTACATTTTTTAGAATCTCTTTCCCGTTTCTAGATACACGCATATTTTCTATTTTTAACAAATAAAACACTTCCTTTCTTAAACATAATTATTATTATATAACACAATATATCTAAAGTCAATAATTTATAATGATTTTTAACTATTTTTTATTGCAATAATAAATTTCATCCAGACTATTTTCTATGTATCAATTACAAATAGCATCATTGGAGGTGAATTATAATGAATTAGTCTTTATTTTTATTGATAATTAATTTTTAAATTAAAATAATGATAAAATTATCAAAAACTTTAGAATACTGATTATACAGATTAAAGGCAAAAAATTAAAATTTGGATAAATTAAATTAAAAAACGTCAATGGACTTACTAATAAAATGAAGGTATATTATTTTTCAAAGCAAAATATTAATCTTTTGAGGATTATATAATAATATTGAAAATCAGGCAATTAGATTACAATTTATTTAATGAAATTTTCTACTATAAACCACCTTTTTGAAGATTGTATAATCATCTTTTTTAGGAATTTTTATTTTTCAAAATTCTCCTTATATTTAAAAATATTGAATTAATTGATTTTAAGAAGTTGAATTTAGATAATTATTGGATATTTTTTATAAAATAAAAAATATTAGTCACTTAATTTTTTTGCTTCACAAATAGATCCACACTTTATAAAAATATAATAAGATTTTAATGTTTTAAATTTAGATGAAAAATAAAATTAAAATTAAAAAATGTTGTACAGAGACGAACACATAGATTATCCCCTATAAAATCAGCATTAAAACAGTTATTACATTATTAATATTATAAAATTATTAATAAAAAAAACACTTGCCGGTTATATTTATTTATGATAAAATAAACTTACAACAAATTATATGTTGAATAATTCTTTAAAAGGGGTTTTTTATGAATAACAAATTTAATTTATTAAATTTAGACATTAATCAATTGGAGAAAATTGCTGTTGATATAAAATTAAAACCATTTCAAGCAAAACAGATTTACAAATGGCTTCACGAAAAAATGATAAGGCAAATTGATGAAATTACAAACATTTCAAAAGAGAGTAGAACTTTATTATCAGAAATTGCTTATATCCCATATATTGAACTAAAAAAACGTGAAATTTCTAAAATAGATAGAACAGAGAAATTTTTATTTGAGTTAAATGACAAAAATACAATTGAAACAGTACTACTAAGACATAAAGACCGTAATACAATATGTGTATCTACACAAGCTGGATGCCCTGTGAAGTGCGCGTTTTGTGCAACAGGTCAAGGTACGTTTCATAGAAATCTTGATTTAAGTGAAATACTTAATCAAGTTTATATTGTTAATCGTCGTTTATCTAAAGAAAATACTAATATTACAAATATTGTTTTCATGGGAATGGGGGAACCTCTGCTTAATATAGACACACTTATTGAGTCAATAAACACATTTTCTTCAGAAGATGGAATTAATATTTCAAAACGTAAAATTACAATATCAACTTGTGGGATTATCCCTGGTATCGAACGATTATTAGAAAATCATCTTCCTGTTGAGTTAGCAATATCATTACATGCAGCAGATGATTTCAAAAGAAATGGTATTATTCCAATTAATAAAACATATCCTATAGATGATCTACTTTTTTCATTAAAAAACTACCAACGTCTTACAAAACGTCGAATAAGTTTTGAATATATATTAATTGATGATTTCAATCTATTTCCAGAAGATGTAAATAACCTTAGGACAATTTTAAAAGATTATGACCATGTTCTTAATCTAATTCCTTATAATGAAGTGGAAGGTGTTCCTTTTAAAAGACCACCTGAAAATAAAATAAATAATTTTTTTAACTCGTTAAAAAGATACGGTATCAATGTAACTCTTAGACGGGAAAAAGGTTCTGATATAAGTGGAGCTTGTGGGCAATTAAAAGAAAAAAATAGGAGTGAATCTTAATGTTAAAAAAGATTAAAATTTTTATAATATCATCTTTTTTACTGATATTTGCATCTATAATGCTTATTACATCTGTACTTATAATTAAAGGTTATAGAGATTTACCAAATATTGATAAATTAGTGGAGCAATACGATCCTATTATTCCTACTATTATATATGATATAAATGGTGATATTATAGATAAATTATCTCGTGAAAATAGAGACGTTGCTAAAATTGAAGAGGTCCCTCTTCATTTACAAAACGCTTTTCTTGCTATAGAGGATAGGAAATTCCGTCATCACTACGGATTTGACTTTAAAAGGATGGTTAGTGGTACCGTGATTCGTATTGCTACATTTAGAAGAATGCAAGGTGGTAGTACTATTACACAGCAACTTGCAAAAAATGCTTTTCTCTCTCACGAACGTAAAATAATGAGAAAAGTTAAAGAAGCGCTTATTACCATTGAGATTGAAAGAAAATATACCAAAAATGAAATTATAGAGAAATATTTAAATGAGATCTATTTTGGCGACGGTTCTTATGGGATTAAAACAGCTGCAAAACACTATCTTAATAAAAACCTAAGTGACGTTACGCTTGGAGAAGCTGCACTTTTAGCTGGGATTCCTAATAGACCTGAAAAATATTCCCCTTTTAAGAATTTAGAAAATTCTATAAAAAGACAGCAATTAATATTAAGACAAATGTTAAAATTTGGATTTATTACTAACGAGGAATATGAAATTGCTAAAAAAGAAACTATTAATGTAGCAAAAGTTAAAGAGATTAACTATAAAGCACCTGATTTTACAAGTATAATTGCAGATAAAATATTTAAAATGTATACAGAAAAAGAGATCTATGAAGGTGGACTTAAAATATATACAACTTTAGATTTACGAATGCAGGAAGCTGCAAAAGAAGCGTTTATAAATGCTGATTATATTAAAAAATATCCAAAATTAGAGGGCGCACTAATAACTATTGATGCTGAAAATGGCTATGTTAAGGCGATTATTGGTGGAAGAGATTTTAAAAGAGGTAATTTTAACCGTGCTATTATGTCAAAACGTCAACCTGGTTCATCATTTAAACCTTTTATATATTATTCAGCTCTTGATTTAGGTTACCAAATGAACGTTGTTGTTGAAGATTCCCCTTTAAAAATAGATAGTTGGGAACCTAAAAACTTCGATAATAAAAATTTAAATAATATGACAATGTTAGAAGGAATTGAAAAGTCACAAAATATTGTAGCAATTAAAATCCTTAAGAAGACAATTATTAAAAATGCTATAAACGTAGCTAAAAAAGCTGGTATAGATTCAGATATTCAGTATGATTTAACAATTGCACTTGGAAGTATAAGTATATCTCCTTTTGAGTTAGCTACATCTTATGTTCCTTTTGCAAACGGTGGTTACAGAGTAAAACCTATATTTATTAGAAAAATTGAAGATAGATACGGGAAAACGATATATTCAGAAAAAATTGAAAAAGAGAAAATTTTCGATTCTAATAAAGTTGCACTTATTACACATATGTTAAAAAATGTTGTACTATATGGTTCAGGTAGAAGAGCATATGCTGGTATAGAGCAAGCTGGTAAAACAGGTACAACAAATAATTCAACAAATGCATGGTTTTCTGGATATACACCAGAATATGTTACAACAATCTATTTAGGTTATGATAATAATGAATCTATTCAATATGGTACTGGTGGTGGAGTAGCCGCACCTATATGGGGCGATTATACAAAAAGACTAATTCAAAAGAAAATTATATCTCAGAAACCATTTGAATATTATGAAGATGGACTTAAAAATAAATCTCTTGTATACAAAACTATAGATTTAGATAACGGTCTATTATCTGATGAAACTACAACAGTGAAAAGGAAAGCACTTTTTAGTTCAGAAAAAATCCCTGTGGAAAAATCAGGAAAATATAAGAAAGGGTTAGATTCTTTTTTTAAAGACGAAGAACCAAATAGTAATAACAAATCAGAAAGTGAAAGCACAATTGATGATTTTTTAAATAACTTTTTTAATAATCAATAACTAGTATAAATAAAAAAAAGAGTATTGTTTAAAACAATACTCTTTTTTTATAATTTTTGTTTAAATTAATCTTACTTTTTTTTACTATCTTCAAATTTTGCCCATACTCCAGCTTTTTCAAGTAAACTTTTTACAGTTCTTGTAGGTTGTGCTCCATTTGATAAAAATCTTAAGATCTCTTCTTCATTTAATACTACATTATTTTCAGCTAATAGCGGATTGTATGTTCCAACATAAGCTACTGGTTTTCCATCTCTTTTTGTTAAAACTTCCATAGCTGCAATTCTGTAAAAAGGTACTTTTTTTCTTCCAAATCTTGTTAATCTTAATTTAATCATTTTTGTATCCTCCTAATTTATATTAATTTATTTTTTTATCTATCTATTTACAATTTAATCTTAAAATGGCATTTTCATCCCTGGAAATCCACCTTTAAAGTTTGGCATTCCACCACCTTTAAACATTTTCATCATTTTTTGCATCTCTTCAAACTGTTTAAGAAGTGAATTTATATCACTAACTCTTGTTCCACTACCTCTAGCAATTCTTTTTTTACGGCTTGCATTCATAATTTTAGGCTTTCTTCTTTCCTCTTTTGTCATTGATTGAATAATTGCCTCTATTTTTTTCATCTCTTTCTCTGCAGGTGCCAAATCTCCAACTTGTCCCATACCTGGTATCATCTTTAGTAAGCTCGATATTGATCCTAGTTTTTTAATCTGGTTTAACTGTTTTAGAAAGTCTTCTAAATCAAAATTTTGTTTTTTTAGTTTTTCCTCTAATCTTTTAGCTTCATCTTCATCTATTACTTCTTGTGCTTTTTCAACTAGTGATAACACATCACCCATTCCAAGTATTCTTGATGCTAATCTGTCTGGATGAAATAACTCGATATCATCTATTTTTTCCCCTACCCCAATAAATTTAATAGGTTTACCGGTTACTGATTTAATAGATAATGCAGATCCTCCTCTTGCATCACCATCAAGTTTTGTAAGAATTATACCATCAACATTAAGAGTTTCGTTAAATTTTTCTGCAACATTAACTGCATCTTGTCCTGACATTGCATCTACTACTAATAGAACCTCTTGTGGTCTTGCAATTTTCTTAACATTTATAAGCTCTTGCATTAATTCTTCATCTATATGCAGTCTACCTGCTGTATCCAATATTACATACGTAGCCTTAGCTTCTTTTGCTTCTTTTAACCCAGTTTCACATATTAAAACTGCATCTTTACTATTATGAATTGTAAATACTGGTACATTAATACTCTCTCCTAGTACTTCTAGTTGTTTCATTGCTGCTGGTCTATACACGTCTGCTGCTACTAAATATGGTTTTTCCCCTTTTTTTTGTAGAAATTTTGCCAATTTAGCTGCAAAAGTTGTTTTTCCCGCTCCCTGTAATCCTGCAAGCATTATAACTGTAGGAGGTCTAACTGCTTTTGTAAGACTTGCATTTACCCCACCTAGTAGTTTTACTAATTCCTCGTGTACTATTTTTATAAATTGTTGCCCTGGATTTATCCCACGAAGGACCTCTTCACCAAGAGATTTTTCCTTAATAGAGTTAATAAAATCCTTAACAACTTTGTAATTAACGTCTGCTTCCAAAAGAGATAATCTTACCTCTTTTAGAGCATCTTTAATATTATCTTCACTTAATTTTCCATGTCCACGTACTTTTTTAAAAATTTCTTGGAACCTGTTACCTAGATTTTCTAACATAATTTCACCTCTATGCTTCGAGTAATTTTATTATCTCTCGAATTTCATCAATATTTTTATCCATTAAAATTATTTCTAATTTACTTTTTATTATCTCATCGCGTTTTAAAAATCCAAGATTTTTTTCATAATTTTTAAGTAATTTAACCGTCCTGTTTATATTATCGGATATTGCTTGTCTACTTACATTATTAGCCTCTGCAATTTCACTAAGTGAATAATCTTCTTCGAAATAAGCTTCTATATATTTTTTTTGTTTTTCACTTAATAAATTTTTATAGTAATCAAACAACATTAATACTTCAGTAATATTTTTTAATTCCACTATTAATCACCAAAATATATTATATTATATTTTTGAAAATGTGTCAAGTATTTTTTCTTTACATTAAATTTATTATTTATAATTATAAATAATAAATTATGAATGTACACTTTTAACAATATAATATGTTCAAATTAAATCTTACTACATTCTATTTTCTAGATTATTTTAAGATATTTGCAATTACTATATTGTGTTTTCCATTATAACTAAATTCTCTATAAAAACAATTCTACATTGTATATATATTGAGTTTTTCTAAGCAAAATACAGTATAAAAAAACATTATGAAATAATATTCAAAAGTAAAAAACGAGATTAAAAACGGTAATAATATCACTAATATAATCAAAAAATCCTTTTTTATTTATTCTACTTAGTTGAAACATTGGATAAGGTGATAAATTATAAAATAATACATTGATTTTATCTCTTTTTGTTTTTTAAAAATATTAAGTTAATCTGTTTTTTTCAATTTTACATTATATCATTCTAATATGATACAATTATTCAATATATAATACAAAATTAATTTAAAAAAGTAAAATTTCTTTTAACTTTGTGACGTACGTCACAGACAAAAAGATTTTTTTATGCTATAATAGATTTATCAGGTGGAAACCTGATACTAAAATTATTTTTATTGATAATTTTAACTCTCTCATAATCTCACATCCAGACAACGGTGAGTTACTTAATTATTGGAATAGTCACTCACCGTTGCCTCAAAAAATGTAGATGATATTAAAGCTGTTCTTACTATTTTATTTACTTTATTATATATTATTTTTCTTATTATTCCACTTTCTAATATTATTACTATTTATTTTAAGCAGATTATTAAACTATGAAAAATAAGAAAAGAGAAGAACTCCAAAATAGGAGTTCTTCTTTTTTATATATGAATATATATTTTTCCAATATAATATGTATAAAATCAAATTTAATTATAAAAATTTTACAAAGCAAAGTGAAAACATAATTTTAGTTACATATGTACACGGATTAAAAAAATTCCTTTCTAGGATTTGAGAATCCACCTTGTTTAATAGTTTTAATAAAATAAAAATTATCTTTATATCTTAAAGTAGTAAGTTTGTGATTATAATAATATGCATAATCTCCTGCATAGTCAGGTTCTACTTCCACATAACAATGATAACTTTTAACATCTCCTTTTGTAAGTTTTTTATTATTATTTAATTAATATTTTTTGATAAAATCACATAATATTTTTATTTTTAAAGTTTTTTTAAAATTTCAAATTTATAAAGTTGTATACTTCTTTAGGAAATAGTTATATATTTTCTATATTCCAATAGATAAAAATTAAATACAACATATTTACATGTAGTACCATTTTTAAAATTTTAATCTTTTTTTATACAAAAACATCCCTTTTTATCACTATTTTATTATATAATTATTCTTATAAATTAGGTCGTATTTAATATTAATATTATTATACAAAATAATCAATTTGATATTAAATGGAAAAGTTCTTTAAAAGAAAAAGGTTTAATAAGATAGTTGTCTGCGCCACATAATATTGCTTTAGATATTGTATCATTATTATTAACCCCCGAACAAATTATAACTTTTATCTCTTTTAGTTCCTCTTTTATCTTTTTTAACACTTCAAGACCGCTACTTTCCCCTAATCTTATATCTAGTATAATTACATCAGGTAACGTCTCTTTTACTCCTAAAATAGCATTTGCAGCATTACATGCTTCACCAACAATTTCATAGTTCTGTCTAACTAATACTCCCTTTAACATATCACGCATAAAAAATGAATCATCAACTAAAAAAAGCCTTTTCATTAAAATATCACTCCTGTTAATTATTTAATTATAAAAGTGTATATAAATCATCTGTTCACATATTATACTATATTAATATGTAAATTACAAGCTTTTTTTAAGTCTTTTCTAATCTTTTTTTAAGATAATACTTTTTGATGTTAAATCAAATTGATCTGTATAATCTTGTATCGTACCGACACCATCTAATATTTTACCAAATCCCAATTCCATCTCATCTGTCATTGCCAAAATATGTTTAGAATCTTCTATAAGTTCTGATATATCTTCATTAATTATAGATGCTAATTCAGTTATTTCTCTCATATTTTCTTTTACATTTGTTGAATTTAATGCTTGTTCTTGAGATAATTTTGTAATATCTGTTAATCTTACCGATATTCTCTCTACTGATTCTATAATATCTTTAAGTGCTTCTCCTGCGATTTTACCTAATTTCACACCCTCTTTTGTAATTACAAGCCCTTTATCAATACTTACTTTAATTTTAGTTGATTCTTTCTGTAGTGTATCTACTATTTTTTCTATATCACTTGCTGAATTCATTGATAAATTAGCTAATTTTTTTACTTCTGTAGCAACAACAGCAAATCCACGTCCAGCTTCTCCAGCTCTAGCTGCTTCAATAGATGCGTTTAAAGCAAGTAGATTTGTTTCCTCTGATATTACATTTATTACCTCAACAAATTTAACTATTAGATTCATTGGCTCTTGAAAATTAGAAACAACATATTCTATATTAATTACCTCTTTTTCAATATTTTCAATCTCTTTTATTACATTATCTACTGCAGAACCACCTTTTTTTGCAATAATAGATGCTTCAACAGAATCTACTTTTAAATTTTCAATATTCTCTGCTACAAGTTTATTTCCTGATTCAATATTTTCCATAGATTTATTAGATTCACTGATATTACTAATCGTAATTCCGATTTTCTCAAACATTTCACCAAATTTTTCTATAAATTCATTTAATATCACTTTATTATTATCACTTACACTTGACACTTCAGTTATACTTGATGATGAATCAGCAACTACACTATTTAATGAGTTTATAATTTCAAATAGATTATCCACCATACGGTTAGTTCCAGATGCAAGCTCTCCTAATTCATCTCCTCTATCAATAGTTATTTTTTCTGTTAAATTACCATCAGCTACTTTTTTTACGACACACAATATATCTTTAATAATATTTACTAATTTTCCTGTAATTATAGACATAATAACTCCAGATACAATAATTATAATTATAGTAAATAATAATATTGATTTTATTAATATTTTACGCTGTTCAGTTTTCATTTTATTAAGATTTTCTTCGGTTATCTCCCTTTTTTTATTAAACTCCTTAATAGAGGATACTCTTTCTTTAGAAAAATAATCTACTGTACTTTTGTTTTTTTCATCAAATCTATCTTTTATATTATTTTTTAAATCTAAAATTCCTTTTTTCATTTTTTCTTTATCTTCTTCTAGTTTAACTAAGCTTTTATTAAATTCTGTAGTTTCTTCACCAAATCCAATAACACCAACAACATTTTGTTTAAAATCTAATATTGGAGCATATACAAATCTATATTCCCTTTTATCTTCTATCTTATCTGTACTTAAATCTATATTTATATTTTCTAATACAAAAGAACATTTTTTTTCCTCTAATTTAGTATTTTTATCTTGTCCATATTGTATTTTTACATTCTCATACAATTTTTTATTATCATTAAACTTAAATCTTTTACCTCTGTGAAAAAAAGTTGTATTTAAAAATTTGTCTTTATTATAAATTATAATCTCTTTATTTGTAAATTTCTTTATATCTTCAATAAAATGTGTATCTATTGGTAACGTAACAATTATACCACCATCAATTATTGTACCTCTATTTATTTGTGCATAAACTTTAATAGCAAGACCGTCCTCTGATGATACTATATCTTTTATCCCTTCGCTATTTTGAAATAATAATAAATTTTTTATATGCTCTGAATTTTCCTCTTCAGAAAATTTATTATTTTTTTTCATTGTTGTTGCTATAATTTTTCCCTCTTTAAAGAACATCTCTAATTGTGTAGGGTTATCATTTCCAGGCCATAATTTTGTTTTTACACCACTTAATACACTTCTATAACTAAGTGCTGTTGCTTTTGTAAATGACTGATTAAATTTTTTACTGTCAATTTCCACTGGGCTACTTTTATCTCGTATAATAGATAATGATGCTAAATCTGATATTTTTTCTAATAATGTAACTCCTTTTGCACTTGTAACTAAATCATTTTGCTTTGTATTAATATAATTTCGACCAATATTTGCAGCTACTTCCAAAGAACGATTAATCTCTATTTCTCGATTTTCTTTTACTTGGTTTGAGATATCAACTATCTTTTGTGTGACGTCATTTGCTAAATTTTCCATGCTTTCATTTGCATCTACAGTCATCTCATTTACATTTGAATTTATATTTTCAGAAAAAATACCTATTTTATCAGATACATCTTCTGACATATCAGAAAAATTTTGTTCAATATTTTTTGAAAATTTATTCATTGTTTCCGTCATTGTAATTACTGAAAAAAATAACATTATTGTCATAATAGTTGTTATAATAACAATTAATAAAATAGTTAATTTAGATTTTAAACCTAGATTCATAGACACCACCGCCTTTTAGACCTCTTCAATATTTATACGATTTTTTTCCACCAATTTTTCTTTAAATTTCTCCCATTCATTATCCTTTAAAATATGAAATTTTCCAAAATACCCCTTTTCTCTTCTCTCTTTTTTTGCAAATGATCTCATTTTAGTTCGAATTCTGAAAAATTTATATATTTTCATAAATATATATATAGAAAAAATAGATGTTATTAATATAGGAGCAAAAATTATCTCTATTAAGTCCTGAAGATATCTACCATATGCCCATATTATTAAATAACAAATTAAGCTAATAAATAAAAATATAAAAAAACTAAATATAAATGTCCATAAACTAGATATTGCTAAATCCGAAAACATATCTAAACCGATATAATCTCTTCTACGAAATTCTGTTTTATGATCTAATTTTTCATTCATATCATAACTCGTTATATAATAAGTTATATTTTCCTCTTTAGAGACAGATCGTTTTATTAAACTTATGCTTTTATAAATTAATACTATTTTTGTTTTTTCTTTCATAAAATTTTCCTCCATAAAATTATTATATCTGTAATATTAAATTTTATAAAATTATTATTATTCATTTTTACGAATATATCCTAACATATATATATATATACTCATAAAATATAAAAATCCTTTTTTATAAAAAAAAAAACATGAATTTTATCATGTTTTTTTAATAATAATATTTATGATTTTTCGGTTTATGAGGATTATTTGGTTTTTGATGAGGTCTATTTATAGGTTTTTTATGTTTATCTATTTTATGATGTTTTTGGTGATGATAAATAGGTGCTCTTTTTACAGGTGTTGGATTTGATTTAACTACCACAACACGCTTATTTCCATAGCTGCTATTATAATTATTTGAATTAGAACTTCTAGTAGGTGTTGCATAACATCCTGTAAATATAAATACTGATATTCCTAACAACATAATTGTTTTTTTCATAATAATCTCCCCTTTACAAAATGATTTAACATATTAATTTACTAATCACTTTATAAAATATTATGTGAGATTTTCATTTTAATTTTTTATAATTTTTACAAAAGTATATTTCTAATTTTATATTTTACACTAATTTATAATATAGTTTTTACACATTCAATCTTTGTCATCCACTATTATTAAATTATTTTTTATTTATGATAATATCTTAAATATTTTAATTATTTTTTAAAGAAATTTCATTTACATTACATATTGCATAATTATCACTTAATCTAAATTGTTCTACTATATTGTTAAGTATTTCTGACATCTCTGCTAACTCTTTTATTGAATAACTACTTTCCTCTATTGCACGTCCATTTTGATCAATACTAACTGTTATCCTATCTGTTTGTTTTGCTAATTCATCTGCCGTTACTGTTTGTTCCCTTGTTGCACTTGATATCATATTTACCATATCTCTTAAATTTTGTGTTTGATTTACAATCTCATCTAATGCTAGTCCTGTATTATTCGCTGTTTTTACACCTTCATCTACTTCCTCGTTTACCTCTTCCATTTTTATTACTACTCCATTTGTTTCTCTTTGAATATTTTTTATCATCTCTCCTATCTCTTTTGTAGCTTCTGATGTTTTTTCAGCTAACTTTCTCACTTCTTCTGCTACCACTTCAAATCCTTTTCCAGCTTCCCCAGCACGTGCTGCTTCTATTGCAGCATTTAGTGCCAATAAATTAGTTTGCGATGCTATATCATTTATTACAGTTATTATTTCACCTATTTCATCTGTTTTATCTCCTAAATTTTGCACCTCATCTCTACCTTTTTCCACTACATTTTTTATCCTATTTATACTTTCTATTGTTACTCTTACTGCTTCTCCACCATTTCTAGCTTGTCTTAGTGTTTCTTCTGAATTTCCCAATAAATCATATACGTTTTTACTTATATTACTTGTTGTACTACTCATCTCTTCTATTGCCGCAGCTGTTGTTGTTGCAATATTTCTTAAATCATCTATGGAGTTGTTTATCTGTGACATTGTTACATTTAACTGCTCTGTTCCGCTTGATACTGTTACAGAATTCTCTTTTATCTGCATTATTACTACTTTTAATTTACTTAAAAATGTACTTAAATTTTTACTTATTGTACCTATCTCATCGTCCCTTGTTGTATCGAATTCCTGCTCTAAATCCCCTTCTGACATTTTATAAATTAGATTATTTATCTCTTCAGTTGGTTTTTTCACATTTTTATTTACTACATAAAATATAATTGCCATTGTTACTATTAATATAGAGATATACAACAATATATTTATTACAACAACTTTATTTTTATTTAAAATTATTTCTCTAATATTATAACTATATTTAATATATCCTGTTAAACTTCCTGAATAGTCTCTAAATTCATAAAACGAATCTACTTGATAACCGCTAATTTCTCTATACATTCCACTTTTAGTTAATTCTTTAAGTATTTCAGATATTTTTTTATCACTCTCTTTTAATTCATTTTCATAATTTGATCCTAATAACATATACCCGTCATCTGCATTTTTTGCTACTAAAGATACATTTAATCCCCCTTCATGCACAGCTTTTTCTGAACTATTCACAAAATTAGTTATAAATTTATTATTAAGATTATTTGATACTTCCACAGTACCAATATGTCTATTCTCAAAATCAAATAACGGTGTTACAACTCTATATCCATAAGCGACAGCACCTGCTTCTGGTCCAATTACTTTTCTTTTTTCTCTATTTGCAACAATAATTGTCTCTCTTATTTTTGTTAAATCATCACCATATTTTTCAGGGGAGTGAAATCTTAAAAATGAAGTTGCCGGTGCCAATGCAAAATGTAATTGTTAAACTTTCCCCTCACTTCTAACTTTTGTATATGATTTTTTTAATAATTCATATAGATTTTCCCTATCACGATCACGAAAATACTCAATTACCTTAGGATTACTAGTGATCCCATCTAAATACATCTCTGATTTTTCTACAAATGAGTTTAAATATCCTAAAAACGCAACATGTTTTAAATTTTCAATCTGTTCCACATTTTTATTAAAGTTTTTATTAGTTTCTCCTACATCTCTCATAATAAAAATTCCAAACACTACTACTAATAGGATAAATGTTGGTATTATTATTTTTTTTGAAAGTGATGATTTTGTCATCTGTTAATTCCTCTCCTTTTTATTTTTATTTTAAAATAATTTATGTAGTATTATTAGAAAGAAATCTTTTTTTCCTTTTATTTTTTAAATTTTATTTTAATTGATAAAATCATGATATTATTTTTTCTTGTAGGGGCAAACCTTTTTCTTAAGTATTATTTCATAATACTTCTATAGTTTGATATTTTACTACGTAAAAATCATACCTATTCGCCATGTCTTTTTATTATATTTAACATTCTATATCTAATTTATATTATATATTTAATCTACTTTAAATGTACCCACAATATCATTAATATCTTTAATATTATTCTCAATCATATATTTTTCTATTCCCTCTAATATCTCAATTGAAGCAAGAGGATTGTATAAATTAGCTGTACCTACTTGTATTGCTCTTGCACCAACTATCATAAATTCTAGTGCATCAGTAGCATTTTCTATACCTCCCATTCCCACAACAGGGATTTTTACAGTTTTAAATACTTCCCAAGTAAGTCTAAGTGCCACAGGTTTAATTGCTGGCCCTGATAATCCAGCAATTACATTTGCAATTTTAGGTCGTCTAGTTTTTAAATCTACTGCCATCCCTACAAGTGTATTTATAAGCGAGATTGAATCAGCACCACTATCCTCTACTGCTTTTGCAATAACTTTAATATCTGTTACATTTGGAGTTAGTTTCACCATTACATGATGTTTCGTATTTTTTTTAACCTCTGCTACTACTTTTGACGCCATAATAGGATCTGTTCCCATATTTATACCGCCCTCTTTTATATTTGGACACGATATATTTACCTCAATTCCGCCGATTTTATCTAAATCGTCAAGTTTTTTTGCTAACTCCCCAAATTCCTCTATACTATTTGCAGTAATATTTACAAATGTTTTCGCATCTAGAGTTTGTAAATAGGGATATTTTTCTTTTATAAATCTATCTACACCAATATTTTGAAACCCAATTGCATTTAACATTCCAGACGGTGTTTCTAAAATTCGTGGGATTTTATTACCTTGTCTCTCTTTAATGGTTGTCCCCTTTACAGATATTGCCCCCAATCTATTTATATCAATATAATCATTAAATTCGTCACCATATCCAAATGTCCCCGAAGCTGTCATTACCGGGTTTTGTAATTCAACATTACCTAGTTTTACTTTTAAATTTAATCCCATATTATATCACTTCCTTTAAATACTGGTCCATCTTTACATACTTTTTTATATTCCCAACCCTCTTCTTTTTCAGAGTTTTTTATCTTTTTTACACATCCCATACAAGCACCTATACCGCAACCCATATATTCTTCAAGAGATGCATATGATTCAACATTATATTTCTCTGCAATTGCAATTACTTTTTTCATCATAATTTCCGGTCCACAAGTAAATATAATTTTATTATTAAGATTATCTTTATTGTTTTCAAGATATTCTGTTAATCTATCTGTAACATATCCCTTTGTACCATAACTTCCGTCATCAGTAGATACGATAAATTTATCTTTATTTCCATTAATTAAATCATCTAATATAATCTCATTCTTATCTCTGCAACCATAGAAATATTTCCAGTTTTTAGTATTTCTAACGACAAAAGAAAATGGTCCACTACCTATTCCACCGGCTACAATAAGTAGCTCCTTATTATCAGAAACTTTAGGAAAACCGTAACCTACCGGACCTAGAATATTTATTTTATCACCTTTTTTATATTTTACTAAATCACCTGTACCTTTTCCTACTACTTTATATAAAATTACTATTTCATCACCAATTACATCATTTATACTAATAGGCTTTCTAAGTAGATGTTCACTGCCATTTCCAACTTTTATCTCTACGAACTGTCCCATTTTCACATTTTTTGCAATATCTTCATCTTTAAATGATAATATATAGTTACCATTTCTAATCTCATCATTTCTATAAATTTCTACATCTTTTATAAACATATGACAACCACCCTTTACTATAATTATAAATTAAAATAGAAATTTTCCTCTATTATGATAGATTTCTATTAATTATTCATTTAATTATACCATATATACAATAAAAATAAAACTAAATTTTACTATATTATTTAAATTTATTTACATAAATTAATTAATCTTATTATATACTTTATCCCTGTTCCAAAGGATTTCTAAAAAAATATTTATCATTTTGATTTTTGCTACATAAATAAATACTTACTGTAGAAAAATGTAAAATTTTAAAATAAAAAATCATAGATATATTTAATAAAAAATCTTCCCCAAAAAATTAATATAGATATTAATGATTAAGTAAGCTTATTTATTAACATTTTTTAAATATATTTTTTTAAATAAATATCATCTATTTTAACTATTTCACCTCTTTAATAAAAACATTGAATTTATTATATTCTCTTTATCTAATATTTTAATGATTAATTTTTAATCATTAAAATTACATTAAAATTATATTAAATTCATTAAACTATTTTTTAACACTGCTGATAAAATATATTGTCAGTTCTGATAAAATTTTTCTTGATATTCAGGAAAATATATAGTATACTATTATGTATAGTATGTAAGTCAATGTATAATTTAGTTTTTATTTAACTAAAATAGTTTTTTTGAATGTTTATAAATTTAAAAAAATACTTGATTAATTTTTAATTTTATGTTAATATACTTTTATATAAAAAATTAATTTTTTTTAATAATAAAAAATGAGTATTTATTAATCGTAAAATTAATTTTTAATTAAAAATTTATACACTGATTTATAGCTACAATTTTATTTATGAACATAAAATCAAAAAAATAATAACGAGGGGGATTGATTTACTTGAAAAAAATCATGAACAGTAAAACAGGAAGAGCAATAGCTCTATTAGCAGTAACAGCTGCTTTAACGACAACTACAGTGTTAGCAGACAACGCATTTGAATTTAAAGGGTACACAAGAGCAGGAGTACTTTATAATTCAAGTCTTAAATATGTTGACGGTGTAGACAAAGAACACGTTGGAAGATTAGGAAACGAAAGCGACTTATATGTTGAAGCTGAATTAATTAAAAGTGTAAAAGCTGGACAAACTTGGTCAAAATACCATTTATTAATGGCTGGTGGAACAACAAACTTCCCAACTTGGGATGACGCTGCATCAGGATTACACATTAGAAATGCATTCGTAGAAATTGGTGGGGCAGAATTCGCACCATCAGCAACTTTCTGGGTTGGTAAAAGATTCTACGGAAGAGATGACATCCATATTACAGACGTTTACTGGAGAGATATGTCAGGTACAGGAGCAGGGGTACAAGGATTAGTAGACGGTGCTTTAGACATTGCTATTATTAATGGTAAACCAATGGTAGATAATGAAGTAAGAAATACAAATGCTAACATTGACGTTAGATATAGAACTGAAATGGGATTAGAATTTGAAGGGGTTTTAGGTCTACGTGGAGACGCTTCTAAAATAGATCCATCAAATGAAGATATGAACTTCCAATTAGGAGTTATCTACAGTATGAGTAACTTCTTCGGAATTGGAGCTGGGTTCTCAAGAACTGCTCTTCAATTTGGAGTTAATACACAATCTTGGGCATTAGGTAAATGTGAAT
>JAAYPW010000092.1 GCA_012519615.1 Fusobacteriota bacterium | reverse complement strand
TTTGTTTTTTTTAAAAATAAATTTAGTTTTAAACTATTTCATTATAAGTATTATAACGTTATTTTCAAATTTTATCAATTTTTTTAAAAGTTATATCCTATACTAAAATAAAATTCTAGATCATTTTTACTACTTTTATGTAATAATAATTCTATTGGTCCCATTAGTGTGTCCGCTCCATATCCTATTGCTCCTCCAATTACTCTATTTTCATTACTTAATATTTTACTAAACTTTTCATTATAAATACCATAATTTATATATCCAAGAAAATATCTATTTTTTTTATATTCATATTGTGTTCCTAGTTTGTATACCATAATATTTTTACTAGAAATTTGACTATTATTTAATCCATAAAATTTTATATTTGTTTTGTATTCAGATAAACCTCCAAAAGAAACTTTATCAATAAATAATAATTTATTTCCAAAATTCAATCCCATATCAAATTCGTTATTTAATACAGCTCGCTTTGTTATTGATTTAACTTTTTTACCCGTGAAATACATATAAGAGTAATCTAAATCATCATTATAACTTATTTTTTTTAATACATAATTTAAATCAATATAATTTCCATTTTTAGAAAAATCTTTACGATCTAAACTATCATGAATTCCCATAAAAAAAAGGGAACCATAATGATAATTTTCTTTTTTATAGTCTGAAATTTTAATTAAAGGCTCTATGTTTCCAAATTGATGACTATATCCTATTCCAAAAAAATTATGATTTTTAAACGAATATCCTAGTAACGCTGTATATTTAATCTCTTGTAAATCATAACTCATCTCTTTTTTTCCTTTATTATCATAAATATAAACATTGTTTTGTTCTGAAACATTTAATATATTTATAACACCAAATTTACGATCAAAACCTGTATAATAATGATTTTTTATTTCAAAATAATTTTCATTACCTAATTTTAATTCTAAAGTAGCTTTATTGCTTTTTTCTGAAAAATCCCTAAGAGTTAAATTAAACAAAACAGAGGATTTATCATCTGTATCATATCTAAATGATGCTCTTAATTCATTTCTTTTATCTTTTGTAATATTAATATTTAAAATCTCATTATCAATAGAATATGTTACTTTTCCAAAAAAACGACTTTTTATTAGTTTTTCAATTTTGTTATCTATAAAATCCTTATGTACAACATTTGGAGTTGTTATATCAAGTATTTTTATAATACTTTTATGATTTTTTTCTTCTAAACCATGAATTACAATGTTTCTTACAAAAACACGTTCTTTTCTAATTAACTTTTTATCTCTTATTTTATCATATTTAATATCATTACTGTATTTTTTTAACTCTTCAAGCTTCAATAATGCAGCTTCATACCCTTTTTCAATTATATCATCTGCAATATTAAAATCTAAATTTGGATAATGTCTTGTATCTGGTTCTATTAATATATCTACCAGCTCTTTCTGATAATCAGTATTATTTTTACCAATATAACCAAGAGATTGATTTAAAATATCAACAATTGACTCTGCTTCTGATTCGTTTTTTAAGTCACCACCAACATTTACACCAATTATTATATCAGCCCCCATATCTTTTGCAACATCAACTGGGAAATTCGAAGCCATCATTCCATCAACATATATTCTATCGCCTATTTTATATGGTGTAAATACACCTGGAATAGACATACTAGCCCTAACTGTTTCATATAAATTTCCTGAATTAAATACTTTTACTTCTCCTGTTTCAAAGTCTGTTGCTACACTTGCAAAACTAATTGGAAATTTTGAAAAATCTTTTATATCATGAGCACACCACATAAAATCATTAAATAGCAACTCTACTTTTTGACCATTTAAAATCCCTTTTGGTAATTTTAATTTAGAATTTTCAACATCAAACGAATATATAAATTTTTCTTCATATATTTTTTCTTCAATAGGCATTTTTTTACGATCGTATCCATTACTAAGATAATAGTCCCAATCAGTATCAACTGCAATTTTTTTCAATTCATTATAATCATAACCAATTGCATATAAGGCACCTACTATACTACCTACACTTGTCCCAACAATATAGTCGACTGGAATATTGTTTTCTTCTAATACTTTAATCACTCCAATATGTGCAAACCCTTTAGCGCCTCCACCACTAAGGACTAAGCCTATTTTAGGTTCATTTTCTTTACTAATTATATTAGAAAAAACTACTATATTTAATATAAATAAAAATAATAGAATTATTTTTTTCATTTTTTCTCCTTTATTTTCCTATTAAACATATATAATTAAAATTTAGCAACCAATATTCTTATGCTTGCTAAATTAAATATTATTTATTTTTTTATAATTTAAATATTTTCATAATTTTTTTAGGAACATCTTGAAGTTCACATATGTCATCAGCTAAATTTGCTTCTATTACCACTCTTGGCATTCCATAGACAACAGCGGTATTACTTGATTCGGCAATACTATATCCACCATTTGCCTTTAGTGCTTTAAAACCTTCTAATCCATCATTTCCCATACCAGTTAGTATTACTCCTAATGTACGCTCCATATATATAGAAGAAGTGGATTCCATTAACAAATCCACTGATGGAGTATATATTTTTTTATG
>JAAYPW010000091.1 GCA_012519615.1 Fusobacteriota bacterium | reverse complement strand
GCTCTTTCCACAACTATTATATTTGCAATGGCACCAATAATAGTTAAATTCCCAGCAATTGTACTTGTAAAAGCCAGTACAAACCACATAGTTTCAGAATTATCTAATGCTTTTATACTTTCTGAAATAACTAATACATATGGTACATTTGCAAATAGATTCGAACCTATAACAGTAAATCCCCCTAAAATCCACATACTTATTATATTTTTATCTAGAATATTGATTAGATAATTAATAGTTTTATCGGTAAATCCAGATTGATGAAGCCCACCTATTACAATAAATAATCCAGTGAAAAAAAGTAATAAATTCCAATCTACTTTACGTAATATATCCCCCTCATCTCGTCTTGCAAGAACTAATAATAATGTAGCTCCTGTAAATGCAACCCATGCAATATTATTGAAAATAAAAAATCCAATTATAATTAAAATTGTTATAAAAACTGAACGTCTTAAAAGTACTCCCTTTACTATATTTTCTGGGTTATCTATATTTATTATCTCTTTCACCAATGAATTTTTATACATTTTCATTAACAGTAGATAATTTACATATAAACATGTAATTCCAATAGGTAGCATTAATATAAAAAATTTAAAATAAGGTATGTTTGACATTGTACCAATTATCATATTTTGTGGATTTCCAGTAAATGAGATTGCACCACCAATATTTGTAGAGGTAGCTAATGCAAGTAAAAATGGTAATGGAGGAATTTCACGTTTTTTTATCATTAAAATCATTATTGGCGTAAAAAAAATACAAACTATATCATTTACAAGAAAACCTGCTAAAAATCCCAATCCAAATACAGTTATAAACATTAGTTTCTTTTGATTATAATTTTTTTTATTAATTTTACTTGCTATTATCTCAAAGAAGTTTGCTTCTGCTAAATGCTCTATTACTATCATCATCCCTAAAAGTAATAATATTGTATCCCAATTTACTAATTTATAAGCTTCATTTGCTTTTATAGTTTTGGATAATACCATTAATACTACCCCCACCATAACTCCTGCAGGTCGCCCTATCTTTAGAAAATTTAGTCGCCGTCCAGTAATTACAACATAAGTAATTAGAAAAATAAAAAATGCTTTTATCATATAAAAACCACCTAGTTTTAGAATATTTTAACGTCTAGTGCTCAATCTCTGAAAGGAAATTTTTGCAGAAATTTAGACTTATTAAATTATTATCTCATTTCATGTTTTTGAATATTATTTCATAGTCTTCATTTATTTGGTATTTTATTTAAAAAATCATATATGTACGTTTTATCTGCTAATTATCACTATTTTTTATAATTTTTTTGCTAAGCACTTTTAACAAAGTTCTAAGCTCCAATCTTCCCATTTAATCCGTGTGAATCAATGGTTAAAAAATTATATTTTGATTTTTAAGTTTTATTAATCATATAAAATACCCTTATAGGAAGATATATTTTTAAACATTAATAAATTTTTCATAAATTAATTTTCTTATCATATCAACTGGAATTATTGAAATAGACATTATAATTATAGTACTCCACTCTTTAAAATTCAGTACATTACAACGTAGAATTGCGCCACCGAAATAAGTCATTAATATCTGAATCAAAATTATAAGTATAATAATCTGTAAAAATCCTTTATTGTTTTTTATATTTTCGAATATATTTATTTTTTCAGTTCTTGCATTAAATGCATTGAAAACAGAAGAAAATATAAAGAAAGTAAAATATCCAGTACCTAATTTAATAAAATTATCATTATTTAAATCCCACATATGTTTACTATTTGGTAAATTAAAGAATGTATCTGGAAAATTATATCCTGTGACAAATATTTTTTGTAAAGGTGTAATTGTAAGAAGTGCCAACCCTAAAATTGATACCCATATTGCCCCTGTTAAAATACTACTCCACATATATCTATTTACAATGTTTTCAGAACGACTTTTCGGTTTTTCATCCATAAATCTTCTAAGAGCTGGTTCACCACCAAATGCTATTGCTGCTAGTGTATCCATTACTAGATTAATCCACAATATTTGAATCACTGTAAGAGGACTATTTATTCCAAGTAATGGTGCAATAAATGATATTATCACCGCAGCTACATTTATTGTAAGTTGAAAAATTATAAATTTTCTTATACTATTAAATATTGTTCTCCCATATAATATTGCTTTCTCTATTGAATTGAAATTATCATCTAAAATTACAATATCACTAGCTTCCTTAGATACCTCCGTACCACTGCCCATTGCAAAACCAACATCAGATTTTTTTAATGCTGGTGAATCATTCACACCATCACCGGTCATCCCAATTACAAGACCTAATTCCTTACCTATATTTACAAGTCTACTTTTATCACTAGGTAACGCCCTTGCTATTACTCTAATATTTGGTAAGATTTCTTTTATCTCGTCATCTGTTAGTTTTTGTAATTCATCTGAAGTTAAAACTATATTTGTATCGTCAGTAAGAAGTCCAGATTCACTTGCAATAGCTATGGCAGTATCTTTTCTATCCCCTGTAATCATAACTACTTGTATCCCAGAATTTTTAACTTCGTTTATAGCAGAGATTGATTCAGATCTAATTTCATCTCGTATCCCTAAAATTCCTATAAATCTCCAGTTATTACTTTTAGGAAGTTTATCTCCATCTAAACTCTCTTCTGTTATTGCAATTGCAATTACTCGAATAGCACGATTTGCAAGTTCATTTATCAAATTATCTATTTTTCCCTTATTTAACGCGAAATCTATTTTATCTCCATTTTCATTATAATAATATTTACATCTATTTAGAATTTTTTCCGGTGCACCTTTAATAAGAGTAAAATTGTACTCACCTTTTATCTCTGTAGCAGAATATTTATTTACACTACTAAATGAAATTGTTCTTACTTTATCAATATTTTTGATATTTTCTACACTGGAGATATATTTTAAACAAGCTTTTTCTGTTGCATTTCCACCAATTACACTATTATTAGAAATAATTGCATCTGTGTTATGATAAATAGATATACTTAATAGCTTACCAAGTTCCCCTTTCACATCACATACATTTAATATCTCCACAGTATCCCCGTTAAAAAATGTAACAACTTCAAGTTCTCCTTTAGTAATAGTACCTGTTTTATCACTAAAAAGTAAATTTAAACTACCTGCAGTTTCAATTCCAGTTATTTTTCTTACTAAAATATTGTCTTTTAACATTTTGCTCATATTAAGTGATGATACAATTGCGATCATTAAAGGCAAGCCTTCTGGAACAGCCATAACTATAATAATTACTGCTAATATAATTGAATTAATTAAATCTGTAAAAATTGTTATACCACCTAAAGAGATATACTCCATTATTCCACCAGCATTTAATACATTCCTAATAATTACAGCAATTGCAATAGATATACCTCCAATATATCCAAATTTACTTATGTCGTTTGCTAATTTTGATAGTTTCAGTTTAAGTGGACTCAATCTTTCCGAGTCCTGTTGTAGTTCACTTGCAATTGTCCCGTATATAGATTTATCACCAACAGATATTACTTGCATTATAGCGTTTCCACCACATACAACACTCCCTCTAAATACACTAAAATTATCTAAAAAATCATACTTCGCCTCATTTAAATTGATTGATTTGGATATTTTAGTTATCTCTTTTGATTCTCCGTTAAGTACAGATTGATCTACTTTAATTTCCCCATTAATTATTATTCCATCTGCTGGTATTTTATCTCCTGTTTGCAATAAAACAATATCTCCTACGACAATATTATCAATTGAAATAAGAGTTATATCTCCATTACGATATACTTTACAGTTTATTTTTGATGCTTCTTCTTGTAATTTATGAAATGCATTTTCATTTTTATATTCTGAAAATGTAGATACCAATGTAGCAAGTACAATTGCAAAACCTATTCCAAATGGTTCATACCATTTAATTTCAGAATGTATTATCCCTATTGCTCCTAAAATAAATATAGTTATATTTATTAAAAGTGCAATATTTAGTAAACGAATCATTGGATCTTTGAAATTATCTATAAATTTTTCAAGAAAAGTCTCCGTTTCTATTTCGCTTAATCTATTATCACCATATTTAGATTTGGATTCCTCCACTTCCTTATTGCTTAATCCATTCATTTTCATATTAAATTTCACCTTTCCACTATTATTTAAATTATAATATAGATATTATATTATGTAAAAGAAATTTATTTGTACTATTTTATTATTTCAACTAATTGTACTTCATAACCATCAGGATCGTTTATATATAGAAATTTAATATTAGGATTTGGCGAAAACGGCCCTTTTATCACATCTAT
>JAAYPW010000090.1 GCA_012519615.1 Fusobacteriota bacterium | reverse complement strand
GAGATAACATCGAAATGGTAATTGAATTATTAAACCCAATCGCAATGGAAAAAGGTGGAAAATTCGCTATAAGAGAAGGCGGAAGAACAGTTGGAGCAGGAGTAGTTGCTGAAATAGTACAATAATAATGATTTTTTTTGAAGGATAATTGCTATACAGACTATATATAATATAGACTCTGTATAGCAACTTATAAATAAATGGAGGTGCAAAATAACTAAATGAGTTCAAGCAAAATTAAAATAAACTTAAATGCTTATGACCATAAATTGCTGGATCAATCTACTAAAAAAATAGTAGAAACAGCTAGAAAAAGTGGTGCTGAAGTTGTTGGACCGGTACCGTTACCAACAAAAATTAAAAAATACACAGTATTAAGATCAGTACACGTTAACAAAGATTCAAGAGAACAATTTGAAATGAGAATTCATAGAAGAATGATTGAAATAAAAAACTCAA
The DNA here is from genome assembly GCA_012519615.1 of Fusobacteriota bacterium. Classification (GTDB taxonomy): domain Bacteria; phylum Fusobacteriota; class Fusobacteriia; order Fusobacteriales; family JAAYPW01; genus JAAYPW01. The sequence goes on along the minus strand of JAAYPW010000090.1, from coordinate 21,122 downwards.
ATCAAAAAACTGTTAGTTTACTAACAAGTGTAAACTTACCAGCAGGAGTAGGAATTGAGATAAAATAATTAAACTAGAAGCAATATAAGTTGGGGAAACTCAACCAATATATGGAGGTGTAACATAAACTATGTTAGGTTTATTAGGTAAAAAAGTTGGTATGACACAAATATTTGAAAATGATCAATTAGTACCAGTTACAGTAATTGAAGCAGGGCCAAATTTTGTGTTACAAAAAAAGACAGTTGAAAAAGAAGGATATAACGCAATACAAGTAGGTTATGATGAAAAAAAAGAAAAAAATACAAATAAACCAATGAAAGGGATATTTGATAAAGCGGAAGTTAAACCAGTTAAATACATAAGAGAGTTTGAAATTGATAATCTTTCTGAATATGAACTAGGTCAAGAGCTAAAAGTAGACTTATTTGAAAAATACGAATATGTTGACGTAGCAGGGATTTCAAAAGGTAAAGGTTTCGCTGGTGGAATGAAAAGACACGGATTTAGTGGTGGTATGAAATCACATGGTAACTCAAGAGCACATAGAGTACTAGGTTCTATAGGTCAAAGTTCAACACCTGCAAAAGTACTAAAAGGTAAAAAAATGGCAGGAAGACTTGGTGGAGATAGAGTAACAGTTCAAAATCTTAAAATTATGAAAATAGATGCAGAAAATAATGTTCTTTTAGTAAAAGGTGCTGTACCAGGAGCTAAAAACGGATATTTAATTATAAAACCTGCAATAAAAAAATATTAATCTATTTTATTGGAAGGAGGAAAAAGGTAAATGCCAGCATTGGATTTATATAGTATGATAGGCGACAAAATCGGTACAGTAGATGTAAATGAAGCTATATTCGGAATAGAGCCAAATAAAGCTGTTATACATGAAGTATTAGTTGCTGAATTAGCAGCAGCTAGACAAGGTACTGCAGCAACAAAAACAAGAGCAATGGTAAGAGGTGGAGGAAGAAAACCTTTTAAACAAAAAGGAACAGGTAGAGCAAGACAAGGTTCTACAAGAGAACCTCATATGGTTGGTGGAGGGGTAGCATTTGGACCACAACCACGTTTATATGATAAAAAAGTTAATAAAAAAGTAAGATTACTAGCACTTAGATCAGCTTTAGCTCAAAAAGCTAACGAAGGGAATATTGTAGTTGTAGATAATTTTGAATTCCAAGTGCCGAAAACAAAAATAATGATTAACTTCTTAAATAAAATTGATTCTAAAAAACAATTATTTGTTTTAAAAGATTTTATCGAGGATAATAACTACAATACATATATGTCAGCTAGAAACATAAAAGATACTATGATTTTAGACTATACATATTTAGGGGTATTTTGGTTATTAAAACAAGATAAAGTAATATTAACAAAAGATGCACTAGAAGCTATTCAGGAGGTGCTAGCATAAAATGAATATATATGATATAATTAAAAAACCTGTTATATCAGAGAAAGCTGAACTTATAAAACAGGAAAATAATACATACACATTCGTTGTAGACAAAAGAGCTAATAAAATAGAGATTAGAAAAGCTGTAGAAACTATATTTAATGTAAAAGTAGATAGAGTGAACACACTAACTATTAAACCAAAAGCAAAAAGACATGGAATGAAAGAATATAATTCTCCTTTTATAAAAAAAGCTATGGTTACACTTAAAAATGGAGAAAGCATTAAATATTTTGAAGGCGTTTAGTCCAAATAAGAAATGGAGGGTAGAATAGAGGATGCCAATTAGAAAATTAAAAGCTATAACAAACGGTACTAGACATATGTCTATGTTAGTAAATCCAGAAATTGATAAAAATAAAAGACCAGAAAGAAGTTTAACTGTACCGTTAAATAGTGGATTCGGTAGAGACTGCTATGGACATAGAACAAATAGAAATATACAAAAAGGTCACAAAAGATTATATAGAATTATAGATTTCAAAAGAAATAAAATTGATATACCTGCAAAAGTTGTATCTCTAGAATATGACCCAAATAGAACAGCGAATATTGCTTTATTATCTTATGTAGATGGTGAAAAAAGATATATCTTAGCACCAGTAGGATTAGCAGTGGGAGATACAGTTCTATCAGGTGCAAAAGCAGATATAAAACCAGGTAACGCAATGAAATTAAAAGATATGCCAGTAGGGACTAAAATACACAATATTGAATTACAAATAGGTAAAGGTGGACAATTAGCAAGAGCAGCTGGTACTAATGCAAGATTAGTAGCAAAAGACGGAGTATATTGTCACGTTGAATTACCATCAGGGGAATTAAGACTTATTCATAGAGAATGTACTGCTACAATTGGTGAAGTAGGAAATTCAGAACATAGCTTAGTTAAAATAGGTAAAGCTGGAAGAAATAGAAATATGGGAAGAAGACCTCATGTAAGAGGATCAGCAATGAACCCAGTAGACCATCCACACGGTGGAGGAGAAGGAAGAACTCCAATAGGAAGAAAATCACCGGTTACACCATGGGGTAAACCTACACTTGGTAAGAAAACTAGAGGTAAAAAAAGCAGCGATAAATTTATAGTTAGAAAAAGAAAAGCGAAATAGTGAGAGGAGGAATTAAATGTCTCGTTCATTAAAAAAAGGTCCTTTTGTAGACCATCACCTGATGAAAAAAGTAGAAGTTATGAATGAAACCGATAAAAAACAAGTTATTAAAACTTGGTCAAGAAGATCAACTATATTTCCACAGTTTATTGGTAATACATTTGCGGTATATAACGGGAAAAAACATATACCAGTTTATGTAACTGAAGAGATGGTAGGACATAAATTAGGAGAGTTTGCACCTACAAGAACTTACCATGGACATGGAAAAGATGCAAAAAATAGAAGATAGTTGAGAGGAGGAGTATTTACAAATGGCTAACAATGCAAAAAAAAGAAAGCACACTCACCCAACAGCTATTGCAAAAATGGTAAAATTAACACCATCAAAAGCAAGATTAGTAGCTGATTTAGTTAGAGGTAAAGATGTAGAGGATGCTTTTAACATACTTAGATTTACAAATAAGAAAGCTTCAAGATTCATAGAAAAAGTAGTACAATCAGCTGTAGCAAATGCAGTAAATGATGAATACTTTAATTTTGATGAAGATAAATTATATATAGAAAAAATAACTATTGATGAAGGGCCAAAATTAAAAAGAATGAGACCACGTGCAATGGGAAGAGCAGACGTAATTCTTAAAAAAACAAGCCATATTACAGTAGTATTAAATGAGAAAAAGGAGGGATAATTTGTGGGGCAAAAAGTAGATCCTAGAGGGCTAAGACTTGGAATAACAAGAACTTGGGAATCTGTATGGTATGCAGGAAAAGAGAAATATGCAAGTTTCTTTCACGAAGATGTGAAATTAAAAGAATATATTAAAAAAAATTACTATCATGCTGGAATATCTAAAATAGGTATAGAAAGAACATCTGATGCACAAGTAACGATTACAGTGTATACAGCTAAAGCTGGAATACTTATAGGTAGAAAAGGTAAAGAGATAGAAGAACTAAAAGCAAAATTAGAAAAAATAACTAATAAAGATATATCAATAAAAGTACAGGAAATTAAAAATCCTAACTTAGATGCACAATTAGTAGCAGAAAATATTGCAGGCTCTATTGAAAGAAGGGTTGCTTTTAAAAGAGCTATGAACCAAGCAATAGGAAGAGCAGAAAAATTAGGAGTAAAAGGGATTAAAGTTGCTGTGTCAGGAAGATTAAATGGAGCTGAAATAGCAAGAAGAGAATGGACTATATCAGGAAGAGTACCATTACATACTTTAAGAGCTGACATTGATTATGCAACTGCAGAAGCTCATACTACTTATGGAATATTAGGTATAAAAGTATGGATATTCAATGGAGAAGTACTTCCTACAAAAAAGGAAGAAGGAGGAGAAGCTTAGTATGTTAATGCCAAAAAGAACTAAATATAGAAAACAGTTTAAAGGGAAAATGCATGGAAAAGCTTTAAGAGGAAATACTATCGCTTTTGAAGAATACGGTCTTCAAGCTTTGGAACCGCATTGGATAACAAACAGACAAATAGAAGCATGTAGAATTACAATAAACAGAACTTTCAGAAGACAAGGGAACGTTGTTATAAGAATATTCCCACATAAATCTTACACTAAAAAACCATTAGAAACACGTATGGGAAAAGGTAAAGGAAACTTAGAAGGTTGGGTAGCTGTAGTTAAACCAGGTAGAATATTATTTGAAGTAGGTAATGTTACTGAGGAATTAGCAAGAGAAGCTTTAAGAAAAGCTGCACACAAACTACCTGTGAAATGTAAATTTGTTAAAAAAGAAAACGGTGGTGAAGTGAATGAAATTAGTAGATAATTTAAAAGAAATTAGAAAATCATCAACAGATGATTTGAAAAATAGATGTAAAGAATTAAAAGAAGAATTATTTAATTTAAAATTTCAATTGTCATTGGGGCAATTAGCAAATACAACAAAAGTAAGAGAAGTTAGAAGAAACATTGCTAGAATTAACACTATTCTAACAGAAAGAGAATTAATTAGCAAGGAGGGGTAATATTTGGAAACTCGTAATTTTAGAAAAGTAAGAGAGGGAATAGTTGTATCAAATAAAATGCAAAAAACTATAGTTGTTGCAGAAGTTACTACAACAATGCACCCTTTATACAAAAAAAGAGTAAAAGTTACAAAAAAATATAAAGCACATGATGAAGAAAATATTTGTGAAATCGGAGATAGAGTTAAAATAATGGAAACTAGACCATTAAGTAAAGATAAAAATTGGAGATTAGTAGAGGTACTAGAAAAAGCCAAATAGTTTGTTTAAAGGAGGTAAGCTAGAATGATACAACAAGAATCAGTACTTAACGTTGCTGACAATTCAGGAGCCAAAAAAATAATGTGTATTAGAGTATTAGGCGGAACTAATAGAAAAATTGCAAAAATTGGTGACATGATCGTTGCATCGGTTAAAGAATCTGTATCAGGCGGAAACGTTAAAAAAGGAGACGTTGTAAAAGCTGTAATTGTTAGAACTAGAAAAGAATTAAGAAGAAAAGATGGTTCATATATTAAATTTGATGATAATGCGGCAGTGATATTAAATAATAACAGAGAACCAAGAGGAACGAGAATTTTTGGACCTGTAGCTAGAGAATTAAGAGCGAAAGACTATATGAAAATCGTATCACTTGCACCAGAAGTTATATAAAGTGGAAGGAGGAACACGAAAGTGGCTAAACCTAAAGTAAAATTTGTTCCAAATAAGATACATGTAAGAAAAGGCGATATGGTGTATGTTATATCTGGAAAAGATAAAGGAAAAAAAGGAAAAGTATCTAAAGTATTTCCTAAAACAGGAAAAATCATTGTTGAAGGGATAAATCTTGTAACTAAGCGTATTAAACCAAATCAAATGAACACACAAGGCGGTGTTGTACAAAAACCAGCACCTTTATACTCATGTAAAGTAATGTTATTTGATGAAACAGCTGGTAAACCAACAAGAATTGGATACAAAATTGACAATAAAACAAAAGTAAGAATATCAAAAGTAAGCGGAAAAGAGATATAATAAAGGAGGGAAACTTAAGTGGCAAGCAAATACATCCCTAGATTAAAGGAAAAGTATAAAAACGAAATAGTACCTGCATTAATGACTAAAATGGGGTATAAAAATGTAATGGAAGTTCCTTATTTAGATAGAATTGTTATCAATATGGGAGTTGGAGAAGCAACTCAAAATTCAAAATTAATTGATGCAGCTTTAAACGATCTTAAATTAATAGCAGGGCAACAACCTGTTGTTACAAGAGCTAGAAAATCAGAAGCTGGATTTAAACTAAGAGAAGGTATGCCAATTGGTGTAAAAGTAACTCTTAGAAAAGAAAGAATGTACGAATTCTTAGATAGATTAATAAATATCTCATTACCAAGAGTAAGAGATTTCGAAGGTGTACCAGATAATTCTTTTGATGGAAGAGGAAACTACTCTTTAGGTATAAAAGAACAAATGGTGTTCCCGGAGATAGATTTTGATAAAGTAGAAAAAACATTTGGAATGAATATAACATTTGTTTCTTCTGCAAGAACTGATGAAGAAGGTAAAGCGTTACTTGATGCCTTTGGAATGCCTTTTAAAAAAGGGGGTAAATAGTTAATGGCAAAAAAATCAATGATAGAGCGTGAATTAAAACGTGAAAAATTAGTTTTAAAATACGCTAAAAAAAGAGAAGAACTGAAAGAAAAAGTAAATCAAGGTGATTTAGAGGCTATGTTAGAATTATCAAAACTACCTAGAAATTCATCACCAACAAGACTTCGTAATAGATGTCAACTAAATGGAAGACCTAGAGGATATATGAGAGATTTTGGAATAAGTAGAGTAGTTTTTAGAAAACTTGCTGGGGAAGGAAAAATACCTGGAGTAACTAAATCTAGCTGGTAGGAAGGAGGAAATTATAGAATGTATTTAACAGATCCTATTGCAGATATGCTAACGAGAATAAGAAACGCAAATACTGCAAAACATGAAAAAGTGGATATCCCTTACTCAAAAGAGAAGGAAGCTGTAATTAAGCTTATGAAAGAAGAAGGGTATATTTTAAACTATAAAGAAATTGTTGATGGAAATAAAAAGAACATAAGAGTATATATTAAATATATTGGTAAAGAAAATGTAATTAAGGGATTAAGAAGAATCTCTAAACCTGGTAGAAGAGTATACGTAGGAGTAACAGATGTACCTAAAGTATTGGGTGGACTTGGTATTGCAATTGTATCTACATCTAAAGGTGTATTAACAGGTAAAAATTGCGTTAAAGAAAATGTTGGTGGAGAAGTTTTATGCTACGTTTGGTAGTATAAATTAAATTTAGGAGGTGCCATAATATGTCAAGAGTAGGTAACAAAATAATACCTATTCCTACTGGAGTAACTGTTTCATTAAATGCTAATAACAATGTAACTGTAAAAGGACCAAAAGGGACACTTACAGACACATTTAATGAAAAAATAACTATTGTACAAGAAGGAAATGAAATTACTATAAAAAGAGCAGATGATCTTCCTTTTACAAGATCAATTCACGGTACAACAAGAGCTCTATTAAATAATATGATTATTGGAGTAAGTACTGGATTTTCTAAAACGCTTGAATTAGTAGGGGTAGGATACAGAGCAGCATTAAACGGAAAAGGGATAACTTTGTCTTTAGGTTATTCTCATCCAATTGAGATAGCTCCAGTTGATGGAATTACATTTAAAATAGAAGGACAAAATAAAGTTACAGTTGAAGGAATAGAAAAAGAAGTTGTAGGTCAAGTAGCAGCTAATATAAGAGGACATAGACCACCTGAACCATATAAAGGTAAAGGGGTTAAATACTCTAATGAGATCATAAGAAGAAAAGAAGGTAAAAAAGGATAATAAGGGGTGAAAAAGCGTGTTTAAAAAAATAGATAAAGAAGCAAACAGAGTGAAAAAACACAAAAGTATCAGAAGAAAAATATCTGGAACTGCTGAAAAGCCTAGATTATGTGTTTACAGAACTTTAAACAACATCTCAGTTCAAGTTATTGATGATGTAAATGCCGTGACACTAGCCTCTGCATCAACAAATGATAAAGAATTAAAAGCAAGTGTAAAAAATGGCGGAAATTCTGAAGCTGCTAAATTAGTAGGTGCTAAAATTGCAGAAAGAGTAAAATCAAAAGGGATAGAGGAAATTGTGTTTGACAGAGCAGGATACGTGTATACAGGTAGAATTAAAGCTTTAGCTGATGCAGCTAGAGAAAACGGACTTAAATTTTAGTAAGGGAGGGAAAAAAACTTGTCTAGAGAAAGATTTACTCCTGAAAAGGATAAAATGGAAGAAAAAGTACTTAAAGTTAATAGAGTATCAAAAACAGTAAAAGGTGGAAGAAAAATTAGTTTTTCAGTTTTAGTTGCTGTTGGAGATGGTGAAGGTCAAGTAGGTATAGGATTAGGAAAAGCTAATAGTGTACCTGATGCTATGAAAAAAGGCGCTGCAAATGCTAGAAAAAACATAATAAAAGTTTCTTTAAAAGGAAATACTATTCCTCATGATGTAGATGCAAAATTTAACGCAACTAATGTATTTATGAAACCAGCTACAGAAGGTACTGGAGTAATTGCAGGATCTGCAGTACGTGAAATTCTTGAATTAGTTGGAGTGCAAAATATACTTACAAAAGTAAGAGGAAGTAGATGTAAAATAAACATAGCAAGAGCGACTATTGCAGGATTACAAGAGTTAAGAACAGCAGAAGAAATTGCAAAATTAAGAGGAAAAACTGTTCAAGAAATATTAAGCTAGGAGGTAAAAAGGAAATGGCCAAAAAGCTGAGAATTACTTTAGTGAAAAGCACTATTGGTAGATTACAAAAGCACAGAGATACGCTAGCATCTCTAGGTCTTAAAAAAATAGATTCGGTAGTAGAAAAAGAGGCTACTCCAGATATATTAGGTAAAATAAGACAAATCTCTTATTTAGTAAATGTTGAGGAGGTGTAAGAGAGTGAAACTTAATACAATATCACCAGCAGAAGGTTCTAAAAGACTTAGAAAAAGAGTTGGAAGAGGTGAATCTTCAGGGCAAGGTAAAACTGCTGGTAAAGGAATGAATGGACAAAAATCAAGAGTAGGAAAACAAGTTCACCCAGGATTTGAAGGTGGGCAAATGCCTCTAATTAAAAGAGTTCCTAAAAGAGGATTCTCTAATCACAGATTTAAAAAAGTTTATACTATAGTTAATCTAGATACTCTTGAAAGAGTATATGAAAACAATGAAACTGTTAATATTGAGACTTTATTTGATAAAGGTGTAATAAAAAAAGTTAATGACGGGATAAAAATTTTAGGAGAAGGGGACTTTACTAAAAAACTAAACGTTGTTGCTGATAAAATATCTGAGTCAGCTAAAGCAAAGATAGAAGCTAACGGCGGAAAAGTAGAGGTGAAATAACCTTATGTCAATGATAACAACTTTCGTAGATCGTGTAAACACTGCATTAAAGCAGCCAGATCTTAGAAAAAAAATAATTTTTACATTAATAATGTTTTTAGTTGCGAGAGTGGGTACTTATATACCTGCTCCCGGAATCGATATGAAAGCATTTACAGATCAAGCTAGTAAAGGAAGTATATTTGATTTTATCAACATGTTTTCTGGAGGGGGATTTAAGAGATTCTCTATATTTGCCCTAGGGATCATGCCTTATATTAATGCTTCGATTATATTTCAACTTTTAGCTGCTGTGTATCCACCTCTTGAAGAGAAGAAAAAAGAGGGGGAAAAAGGGCAACAAGAAGTTGTTCAGTGGACAAGATATCTTACTATTGTAATAGGTGCTATACAAGCTGCAGGACTAGCAATATATATTAGTACCCAAAGTGTAGTAAGAATGGAAAGCTCATTGTTATTTATAATTAATACAGTAGTTATTTTAACTGCTGGTACTGTATTTTTAATGTGGGTTGGAGAACAAATATCAATATATGGGTTAGGAAATGGGATCTCATTAATTATATTTATAAATATAGTTGCTGAAATGCCAAGTGGTGCTTTGGTTCTTATGAAAAAATTCTTAGAAACAAATATAAATATTGGTCTTATAAAAGTATTTCTGATATGTTTATTGATTATTGCGCTTATAGGTGCAATTGTTATATTTCAATTAGCTATTAGAAGAATACCAATTTTATACGCAGGTAGAAATCTTCAAGGTAAAAACTCTATCGCATCAAAAACATTTTTACCATTAAAAGTAAATACAGCTGGAGTAATGCCTATAATCTTCGCATCAGTATTAATGATGATACCAGATGGTTTTTTAAGACTATTAGCTGTGCTAAGTCCTACAAAAACTGCACCTGTAATGTTAACTAAATTATTAGGCCATGGTGGAGCATTATATGTAATTATACTTGCAGCATTAGTATTTTTCTTTACATTTTTCTATACAGCAATGGTCTTTGACCCAATGAAAGTTGCAGATAATCTTAAAAAAAGTGGAGGTACAATTCCAGGTATAAGACCGGGAGCTGAAACTGTAAACTATTTAGATAGAGTTGTAACTAATATAACTTGGGGAGGAGCAATTTTTCTTACATTATTAGCTGTATTACCAGTTTTGTTAACACAAGTTTTAAATATTCCTTTATATATCGGTGGTACAGGACTACTTATCGTAGTTGGGGTAGCACTAGATACAGTACAACAAGTAGATGCACATTTAGTAATGAGAAACTATGAAGGATTTATATCATAAAAATGTTTAAGGCTTAGATTTAATCTAAGCCTTTATTATTAATTTATAGGAGGAAAAAAATGAGACTTATGTTGTTAGGAGCACCAGGTGCAGGTAAAGGGACACAAGCAAAATTTCTAATTGATAAATATAATATACCTCAAATATCAACTGGTGACATTTTAAGAGAAGCAGTAAGTGAAGGTACAGATATGGGATTAAAAGCTAAAATTGCTATGGATAACGGACAACTTGTATCAGATGATATTATAATGGGAATTATAAAAGATAGATTATCTAAAGATGATTGTAAAAAAGGATTTATATTAGATGGATTTCCACGTACAATTGTACAAGCTGAAGAGTTAGAAATCCTTATGAAAGAGCTAAATATTAAATTAGATTATGTAATATCTCTAAATGTAGCAGATGATGAAATAGTAGAAAGAATAACAGGGAGAAGAGTATCTAAATTAACAGGGAAAATATATCATATTAAATATAATCCTCCTGTAGATGAAAAAGAGGAAGATCTTATTATAAGAAAAGATGACAATAAAGATACAGTATTAAAAAGATTAGAAGCTTATCATGAACAGACAGCACCTCTTATTGGTTTTTATAAAGAAAAAGGGATATTTAAAGAGATAAATGGGATGCAAAAAATCGAAAATATAATATCTGAATTAGAAAATATAATCGAGGGGAAATAGATATGATAATATTAAAAACAAGAAGTGAAATTGAAAAAATAAGACAGGCAAACATAATTATTGCTGAACTTCTTGACGAAATATTGCCTAAACATATAAATGAAGGGATATCTACATTAGAATTAGATACAATTGCTGAAGAGTATATCCGTAGTAAAAATGCAAAACCTGGATTTAAAGGTTATAAAATTGCAAATCATATACCAGCATTTCCTGGGACATTATGTATCTCTGTAAATGAAGAAGTGGTACATGGAATTCCAAAAAGAAGTAAAATTTTGAAAAAGGGAGATATTGTAAGTATAGACGTAGGTACAATATTTGAAGGCTATTATGGTGATGCTGCTAGAACTTACGGTGTAGGTGAAATAGCAGAGATTGATAAAAAATTGATAGATGTAACAAAAAAATCGCTTTATATTGGGATAGAGCAAGCAAAAGTAGGTAATCGTATTACAGATATATCACATGCAATACAAGTTTATTCTGAAGAAAATGGTTTTTCTCTAGTAAGAGATTATTGTGGGCATGGTGTAGGGAAATATTTACATGAAGATCCGCAAATTCCTAATTTTGGACCACCTAATAGAGGTGTGAAAATAGAAGATGGTATGGTAATTGCAATTGAACCTATGCTAAATATAGGTACATATAAAGTAAAAACGTTAAGTGATCACTGGACAGTGGTAACTCTTGATGGTAAAAACTCAGCACATTGGGAGCACTCTATTGCAATTATTGACGGGAAAGCAGAAATTTTAAGCAAGTTAAAATAAATGTTAAAATTGCAAAAAAAAGTAGACTTTTTATAGATCGTATGATATAATATTTTAAAAAGTTTACATAAAAAGAGGTGTAATAAATGGCAAAAGAAGATGTTATCGAACTGCAAGGTGTAGTGGTAGAAAGTCTACCAAATGCTATGTTTAAAGTTGAACTAGAAAATAAACACATAATTTTATCTCATATCTCTGGAAAAATGAGAATGAATTATATAAAAATTTTACCAGGTGATAAAGTACTGGTTGAGATGTCACCGTATGATCTTACAAGAGGTAGAATAATATACAGAAAAAAATAAAATAATAAGAGAGAGGAGGAATAATGAAAGTACGAGCTTCGGTTAAGCCGATATGTGACAAATGCAAAGTGATAAAAAGAAAAGGTAAAATCAGAGTTATATGCGAAAATGTTAAACACAAACAAGTACAAGGGTAAAGAAGAGCTGTAAAGGTATATTTTGCTGTAGGGCAATATCCTCTTTTTATCAAAGGGGAGTATACTGAAGAGAGTATTTAGATAGTTCATACTACTATCGAAAATATATATTAATTTGAAATTAACTTTTAAAAAACTGGGAGGAGGAAAACTAATTGGCAAGAATTGCTGGAATTGATATACCGCGTAATAAAAGAGTGGAAATTGCTCTTACATATATATACGGTGTAGGTAGAAAAACATCAAATGAAGTATTAGCTAAAGCTGAAATTAATCCTGATACAAGAGTAAAGGATTTAACAGATGAAGAAGTAGGAAAATTAAGAACAATTATCGAAAATAATTATAAAATTGAGGGTGAACTAAGAAAAGATATCCGTTTAAACATTAAAAGACTTATGGATATAAAATCTTATAAAGGGTTAAGACATAGACTTGGTTTACCTGTTAGAGGTCAAAAAACAAAAACAAATGCTAGAACTAGAAAAGGACCTAAAAAATCAGCAGTGAAAAATAAAAAATAAGATTTTAAAATAAGTAAGGAGGTAAACTTAATTGGCTAAAAAGAAAGCAACAAGCACATCTACAAAAAAGAAAAATTTAAAAAATATTCCTGTTGGTGTAGCACACATACATTCAACTTTTAATAATACAATAGTAAGTATAACAGATGCTGATGGAAAAGTGGTATCATGGAAAAGTGGTGGAACAAGTGGTTTTAAAGGGACAAAAAAAGGGACTCCGTTCGCAGCTCAAATAGCAGCAGAAGAAGCAGCTAAAATAGCTATTGAAAACGGTATGAAAAAATTGGAAGTTAGGGTAAAAGGACCTGGTTCTGGAAGAGAAGCTTGTATAAGATCTATTCAAGCTGCTGGATTAGAAGTAACAGTAATTAAAGACGTTACTCCAGTACCACATAACGGTTGTAGACCACCAAAAAGAAGAAGAGTATAATTAAAAGGAGGAGAGACATAATAAATGGCAAGAGATAGACAGCCTATACTAAAAAGATGTAGAAATTTAGGTATAGATCCAATATTATTAGGTATAAATAAAAAATCTAAAAGAAATATAAGAGAAAATGCAAATACAAAATTAACTGAATATGCAGTTCAATTAAAAGAGAAACAAAAATTAAAATTTGTATTCGGAGTAATGGAAAAACAATTCTATAAATATTATGAAGAAGCAAATAGAAAAGATGGTGTAACAGGTGAATTATTACTTCAATATCTTGAAAGAAGATTAGATAACGTAGTTTTCAAACTAGGTTATGCTAAAACAAGAAGACAAGCTAGACAACTGGTAAGTCATGGACATATTGCAGTAAATGGAAAAAAAATAGATATTGCATCATATAGAATAAACCAAGGTGATGAAGTATCAGTATTACCAAACTCAAAAGACGTTGCAATTATAAAAGAAGGATTAGAAGCAGTAGGCGGAGTACCTTCATGGTTAGCTTTAGATAAAGATAAAATGTCAGGAAAAGTAGTGCAAATACCTACAAGAGAGATGTTTGACTTTGAAATTAGAGAAGAATTAATAGTAGAATTCTATTCAAGATAATAATATTCTTACATAAGGAGTGGATTAAATGTTAGAAATTGAAAAAATTGCCAATAATATAAAAATAACTGAAGTAAAAGAGAGCGAATTTAATGCAGAGTATATAATCGAACCATTATACAGAGGATATGGAAATACAGTTGGCAACGCAATGAGAAGAGTATTATTATCATCAATACCTGGTGCTGCAATTAAAGCAGTTAAAATAGATGGGGTATTAGATGAATTTTCAACAATAGAAGGGGTAAAAGAATCTGTAACTGATATCATACTTAATCTTAAAGAGATAGTAGTAAAATCAGAATCAGTTGGTGAGAAAAAAATGAGTCTAAGTGTTACAGGACCAAAAGTTATAACTGCTGCTGATATTAAATTAGATTCTGATATTGTAATTATTAATCCAGAACAAGTGATCTTAAATCTTACTACAGATAGAAAAATCGAAATGGAGATACTAATAGATAGTGGAGAAAGCTTTGTAGTAGCAGAAGAACTAGATAAAAGTAACTGGGATATTGGTTTTATGGCAGTAGATGCTATATATACTCCTATTAGAAAAGTAAGCTACACTGTAGAAGACACAATGGTTGGAGGAATTACAAACTTTGATAAATTAATATTAAAAATACAAACTGATGGAAGCATAAATGTAAAAGATGCTATTTCATATGCCTCGGATCTATTAATTAAACATTTTAATCCATTTTTAGAAATTGGAAATAAAATGGAACGTTATAGAGAAGAAGATGAGATTATCGATGAAGAATCAGAAGAGGAAAATGCTAAAGAAAAAGATATGTTATCGATGAAAATAGAGGGATTAGATTTAACTGTTCGTTCGTTTAACTGTCTTAAAAAGGCAGAAATCTCAACTGTAGGAGAGTTAGCAGCTTTAAATTACCAAGATTTATTAAAAATTAAAAATCTTGGTAAAAAATCACTTTCTGAAATTGAGGATAAAATGAAAGAACTAGGTATTGATTTAAGTGAAAATTCAAACGATGAATAAAGTTAGGAGGTAAAAATGCGTCATAAAAAAGCATACAGAAAACTTGGCAGAAGAAGCGATCATAGAAAAGCAATGTTAATGAATTTAACAATATCATTATTAGTACATGAAAAAATAGAAACTACTGTTACAAGAGCGAAAGAGCTTAGAAAAGTGGCAGAGAAAATTATAACAAAAGGTAAAAAAGGAACTCTTGCAGCTAGAAGAGATGTAATTTCTAGAATAGGGGATAAAACAGTAGTTGTAACAAAAGGAAAAGGTGTGGAAGCAACAGCAGAAGACACTGAAATCAAAGTAGTACAAAAACTATTTGATGAAATTGCACCTAAATATCAAGAAAGAAATGGTGGATACACTAGAATAACTAAACTTGACATTAGAAAAGGCGATTCAGCTGAAATGGCAATAATTGAATTAGTATAAATTCATTTATAAAGCAAGGGAGCTTTTTCCCTTGCTTTATATTTTAATTATAGTATTTTATTTTAAAATATTATAATTAAAAACTTTAATAATTAGCTGCTGTTTTTAGATTATGAGATTGGTAGAAAAATTCAGACTCTAATGTTAAAATCAAAATAATATTATTTAATTTCATTATAAACTAAAATAAAATTTATAAACAGAAATAATTTCTCTAATTAAATGTAGTTATTGGAATAGAATAATAGTTTTATAAGAAAAAATTATACTAAAATTGTTTTATGATAAATTAAGAGCTCCCTCTTATAAATATCAAAATAAGAATATACACTTTTTTTAATATAATATGTACACAATAGATTCTGATATAGCTTATTTTCAAGATTAGTAGAAGGAAATTATAATAATTGTATCATATTTTTAATTATAGTAAAATTTTATCTTAAAAAATAACTCTAGTCAATATCCAATGTATATATAATCGTCGTTAACTAAAATAACAAATAGAATAACATGATGAGTATAAAATAATTTTGTTTAAAATTGAGTGTACTCCGGTTTTAATTGCTTTTACCTACACTAATATTTCTATGAAATATTAGTCGTTTAATTTTTTTCTATGTAAATAAATACTTACTGTAGAAAAAAGATAATCAGATTTTTATTTTTTAACGAAGATAAAATCCCGAAATTGTTGGTATAATAAAATTAAATTCAAAAAATCCAATATATATAATCTCTAAGTATTTATAATATCAAGGTACAGAAAGATTATGAAATACTTAAGATTTAGGTTTCATCCTACAAAATAAAAATAAAATTAAACAAAATAAAATTTAACATAAATTAGCGATATTAATTTTTATTTAATTATAAATATTATAAAAAACTACAAAAGGTGGTGAAAATATATAATATTACTATATAATAAGGTAGTATTATAAAAAAATGGTTATAAAAAATAAAGATATTACAGAATTATTAGAAAATAATGTAATTAATGAAGAAATTGCAGAAAATATTCAAAATTATTATAATAATAAAACTAAAAATCTAAATAGTGAAGAAAGTATTATGAAAAATAATTTTTTCTTTAATATAATTAGTGTATTTGGAAGTGTGTTACTTGGTCTAGGGATAATAATTTTACTTGCTTTTAATTGGAGTGGATTTACAAAAAACATAAAGACAATAGTAAGTTTAGCACCGTTAGTTATTACACAAATAATTATTGTATTTTATATTATAAAGGATAAATATAAAGATGGAGCAAAGAATAGCTTGGATATATTGCTATTTTTTACAACTGCAAGTTCTCTTGCTTTAATATCAAATACATATCATATTTCAGGTGAAAAAGATATGTTTTTTTTAATATGGTTTATTTTAACTTTAATGTATACATATATTAATAAAAGTGATATACTGTATTTATTTAATGGAATAGTACTATATATTTACTGGATAACTTCAGTAGTTATTGGAACTGGAAATATAATATTTTTTATAATATTATTTACAATATTAGCATTGAATATGTATAGAACAGCAAAAATAAATTTTAAAAAAAATATAAATAATTTCTATGTTTTGTGGGTACAAATATTTCCAATAATTTTATTTATACATTTTGGGATACATAGCTATCTATACGTCTTTCTATTTTTGATACTTTTATCTTTGTATAGTAGAAAAAACCTTACTTTTCTAGAAAAATATGCAAATTTGTATTCACTTGCAAATATAATAATTTTTATCTCTATTTATGTTATGACTAATGGAAATAATACAGATTATAGATATATAACAGGTAGTTTTGTTAATAAGTTAGATTTTTTTAAATATTTTATAATTATATCTCTTATAGTTTTATCAATAGTTAAGGAGATTAAAAAAATTACAAAAGAGGAGATAATACTATACACAATGTTTACATTATTAATAATAAGTCTATTTGCAGGGTATTTACACGATAAATTTATACTTAGCGAAGGAGTTATAACATTTAATACTTGGTGTACAGTAGTTATATCTACGATAATATTTCTATATATTGGTGTAATGAAAATAGTAAATGGGATTAAAACTAAAAAAATGTTAAATTTTAATATGGGAATATTAATAATATCCTATTATATATCACATAGATTTTTAGTAGAATTCGGAAATACTCTTTTAAAAGGTATTGTTTTCATTCTAACAGGATTGGCGTTGATATTATTAAACAGATACTTTATAAAGAAGGTGAAATAGGATAATGGAAAAAAGCAGAAAAATTACACTTCTTATAATATTTTTTATCTTACAGTTAACTTTTATATTCCTAGGTGTTATAAAAAATGAGTTTATTTTATATAAAGGGGATACTCTTAAAATATTAACAAAACCATTGGACCCTTATGATGCTTTTCGTGGAAACTATCTAGTTTTAAATTACGAAAATTCTATTAAAGTTTCGGATGGAACTACAGATAATGCGTATAATAAAGGAGATATTGTATATATAGTCTATAAAGAAGATGATACGGGATATAGTAAAATTGATTATATTACAAAAGAGAAGCCTAAAGGGGAAAAATATATTAAAGCCAGAGTAAATTACAAATATTCCTCTGAAATATTTTTAAAACTACCATTTGATAGATATTATATAGATAGTAGCTATGCAAAAGAAGCAGAAAAATTAGCAAGAGATCGTAATGAAGAGGTATATTTTACAGTGAAAATCTATAAGGGCGATGCTGTAATATCTAATTTATATGTAAATAAAGTAAAAATAATTGATTATATAAATGAAAATAAATAGAGGAGAGGGTAAACTTGATAATCGGATTTTTAAGTGAAAAAGATACGTTAGAAACACGTATTGCTTTAATACCAGAACATATTAAAAAAATTAAAAAAAATGAAAATGATAAAATATATGTAGAATCTGGTTATGGTGAAAAATTGGGATTTACAAATGGGGAATATGAAAAAAACGGTGCGACAATTGTAAAAACTGCAAAAGAGATCATAGAAACCGCTGATTGTATTATAAAAGTAGGGAAATTTTATAATGAAGAGTTGGAATTAATGAAAAAAGGTAAACTTGTAATCGGGATGTTAAACCCTTATTTTGAAACAGAACTAATTAAAAATATAAAAACTAGAAAAATAGATGCATTTAGTTTAGAATTTATTCCACGAACAACATATGCACAAAAAATGGATATACTTAGTTCACAAGCATCTATAGCTGGATATGGTGCAGTAATTCAAGCATCTATGCATAATCAAAAAATTCTACCTATGATGATGACACCTGCAGGGACGATAAACCCATCAAAAGTGTTTATCATTGGTGTAGGGGTAGCCGGATTACAAGCTATTGCTACAGCAAAAAGATTAGGTGCTAGAGTAGAAGCATTTGATACAAGACCAGCTGTGGAGGAGCAAGTAAAATCATTAGGGGCAAAATTTGTAAAAATAGATCTAGGTGAGATGGGTGAGTCAAAAGCTGGATATGCTGTTGAACTTACAAAAGAGCAACTACAATTACAACAAAAAGAGATGGAGAAAGCATGTATAACTTCTGATGTTGTAATAACTACAGCAAAATTATTTGGTAAAAAAGCACCTATACTTATTACAAAAGATGTGGTAAGTAAAATGAAAAAAGGTAGTATAATAATAGACTTAGCAGCAGAAACAGGCGGTAATGTTGAGGGAAGTATATTAAATGAAATAGTAGATGTAAATGGGGTAAAAATAGTTGGTTGTGATGATTTAGCGAGAATGTACCCAATTCACAGTAGCCAAATGTTCTCTGGAAATATAAAATCATTACTTGAGGATATAATTAAAGTAGAGGATGGGAAATCATCTATTAATTATGAAAATGAGATTGTAAAAGCTGGACTAATTATAAAAAATGGTGAGATAACAAATAATGGTATAAAAGAAAAGGTTGGTGAATAGTTGTGGAAGTATTATTTATAGTTGTATTAGCTATATTTTTAGGGTTTGAATTAATAAATAAAGTACCATCTACATTACATACTCCTCTAATGTCAGGATCAAATGCAATATCTGGAATTACTCTTATAGGTGCATTGGAATTATTAGAGAGATCATCTAAAGATAATATTTTTGTGATAATATTAGCTGTTTTAGCAGTTATTTTTGCATCAATAAATGTATTTGGTGGGTACATAGTAACAGATAAAATGTTAAAAATGTTTAAATCAAAAAAAGGAGATAAATAATGGAAAAGATAATAAATTTTGCGTATATAATATCGTCTATAATGTTTATATTTGGAATTAAATTTATGAGTAAACCAGATACAGCTAGAAAAGGAAATCTCATCTCTTCAACAGGGATGTTAACTGCAGTGATATTTACTCTATTAAATAAAGGGTTAGCATATGAATATATAATAATAGGTCTTTTAATTGGAGCAGCAATTGGTGTATATTTTGCACGTACTGTTAAAATGACAGGGATGCCGGAGATGGTTGCATTATTAAATGGATTTGGAGGGTTATCAAGTCTTTTAGTAGCATTTGTAGTATATATAAATGAAAACTCACGTGGTGAAATACTAGAAATTTTTCAATCAACATCAATTGATTTTATAACTTTATTAACTGTAATATCAGCTATATTTATAGGTGGAGTTACTTTCACAGGAAGTATGGTAGCATGGGGAAAATTAAGTACAAAATTAAGTGGTAAACCAATGGTGTTCCCATTTCAAAAAGAATTTAATTTACTAGTGATTGTTGTAGTAGTAATCTCTCCGCTAATGTACTATATAGATGATCCAGGTATAAAAATGCTACTTATAATTGCATTAATTTTAATATCTCTTATATTTGGAATCACAAGTGTAATCCCAATAGGTGGAGCAGATATGCCTGTGGTAATCTCTCTTCTAAACTCATATTCTGGGTTAGCTGCAAGTACAGCAGGGATAGCAATTAAAAATAATCTACTTATTGTAACAGGGGTATTAGTTGGAGCAAGTGGAATTATCCTTACAAATATTATGTGTAAAGCGATGAATAGATCACTTGCAAATGTACTATTTAGTGGAATGAAAAAATCTAAAAAAGTAACAGGGGAAACTGAAAAAAAAGAGCATACAGCATTAACAACAGAGGATGCATTCTATGTACTAGAAGCAGCTAAAAGTGTAATGATTGTACCAGGTTATGGGATGGCAGTAGCACAAGCACAACATACTGTGAAAGAGTTAACAGATCTATTAGAAAAAAATGACTGTGAAGTATATTTTGGTATACATCCTGTAGCTGGAAGAATGCCAGGTCATATGAATGTATTACTTGCAGAAGCGAGTATCCCGTATGAACAACTAAAAGAGCTAGAAGATTCAAACAATCTACTTGCAAGTACAGATGTAGCCATTGTAATAGGAGCAAATGACGTCGTAAATACAAGTGCAAGAGATGATGAAAATAGTGAGATTTACGGAATGCCAATATTAGAAGTAGATAAAGCTAAAACAGTGTTTGTATTGAAAAGAAGTATGAATACAGGATATGCAGGGATAGATAACCCGTTATTTTACTTAGAAAATTCAAGAATGATATTTGGAGACGCGAAAGAAACAATTCAAAGCTTTGTATCTGCATTTAAAGAGATATAGTAAATTCAAGGAGAAAAAATGAAAAAAATAATAGCACTAATATACTTAATATTAATCATAGCTTGTTTTGCTAACGAAACTAATGCAAATAAATTGGAGATTAAAAATAGCAATGAATACATTATAATCAATAACGAGGTAAAATTTCTATTTAAAACAGAAAAAGATGTAACAGTAAAATTATATATCTCTGATGATAATAAAACTTTTCATCTAGTAAAAAAAGAGGAAAATTTTGATTATGAGAAAGATAG
>JAAYPW010000089.1 GCA_012519615.1 Fusobacteriota bacterium | reverse complement strand
TTTGAGGAGGTTATTGCTATAAATTTTAATTTTTCAAAAAGAGGATTATCATTATTACAAGCTTCATCTAATACTCTAAAATTAAAATCAAGCCAACTAAGCTCTCTATTTATATAATATTTTGGATTATTTAAATTCACATTAATTTCCTCCTCGTTCTAAAATATTTTTAAATTATAGTATATATTTTTAACAATATTATACCTCATAATATTTTAAAAATCAATTTAATTAATTAGTAAAAAGGAATATTTGAATATAATAGTATATTATCTAGTAGCTAAGATTATAATATTTAACTAAGGAGGGGGATATTATGGAGTATATAGGATTAGATATTGGAGGAACTAAAATACTTGGTGCACTATTTAAAGAAGATGGTACTATTATAACAAAAGTTAAAAAGCGAAGTAAAGCTAACGAAGGAAAAGATGTTGTTTTTAGTCAAATTACTAAAGTTATTAATGAATTAATTGAATCATCAAAAGGAAAAATTAATGGTATAGGTATTGGTCTACCTGGAATCATAGATTCTGAAAAAGGTAAGGTTATTTTTTCACCTAATTTACCATGGAAAAACTATAATATAAAAGAGGAACTTGAAAAAAAATATAAAATTAATGTAAACATAGGTAATGATGTTAATGTGGGGATTTTAGGTGAATGGATATATGGTGCTGCTAAAAATAAGCAAAATATTATTGGTATATTTGTCGGGACTGGTATAGGTGGAGGTTTAATTATAAACGGAAAACTATACGAAGGACATACTGGTGCTGCTGGCGAAATCGGACATATTTGTGTAGTTCCTGATGGTCCATATTGTGGATGCGGCGCAAAAGGTTGTTTAGAGGCCCTTGCTTCAAAAACAGCAATAATGCAAGATATACAAAGTCAAATTAAAAGAGGTAGAAAAACAATATTTAAAGAGATATTTGAAAAAAATGACGATATATTAAGAAGTGACGAACTAAAACAAGCTATTAATGAAAAAGATGAATTAGCTATTGAAATTTTAGATAAAATGGGAAGATATTTAGGAATTGCCATTGCCTCTCTTATAAATGTTTTAAATCCTGAAATTATAGTATTAGGTGGTGGAATTATTGAATCTATAGGTGATAATCTAATTCCTATAATCACTAGTTATACAAAATCATATTCTATGAAAAAATTAATGGAAAATACTGAAATAAAAGCTGCAGCACTGGGAGATGATTCTGGTATTTACGGAGCACTGCAATTAGCAAAAGAGGGATAACTATGGCTAATAATATTATTTCTATTATAAAAATAGGTTCGAACATGCTTAATCTTAAAATTACACAGAAATTAAATAATAAAATTGAGGTTTTAGAAGAGATAGAACATCCTGTTGGAATTGGAAAAGATACATTTTCAAAAGGTAAGATAAGTTTTGAAAAAATAAATAAAATATGTGAAATTGTAAATAAATTTATAGATATTGCAAAAGATTATAACATTAATAAAGATAAAATAATAATTGTAGCTACAAGTGCCATTAGAGAATCATCAAATAAAGAGTTTTTACTTGATCAGCTTAGAATAAAATCTGGAGTTACACTTGATATTATAGATGATTCTGAGGAAAAATTACATAATTATAAAAATATTTACCGTACTATAGAAAAATTCCCTAAATTAAAAAAAGAAACTTCTCTAATTGCATATATTAGTTCTGGTAGTTTAGGAGTTGCTCTATATCAAAATGAAAAAATTATATTTACTCAAAATATATTAATTGGAAGTTTAAAATTAAATGAAATTTTAAGTGAATTAAAACCTAATTCAGAAAAATACCATATTATGATAAATGACTATCTACATAATTTTATAATTACATTAAAGAAATTTCTCCCTACAAAAGATATAAATAATTTTATTATTACTGGAAGAAATATGAAATTTATTGCAAAAGAGTGCAAAGCTACGATTAACGACAATACATATATAATTAGTAGAAAAGAATTTATAAATTTTTATGATATTGTAAAAGAAAATAGCTCTTATGAACTTATAAAGACATATAATATTCGTGAGGATAAAAGCCAAATTTTACTTCCATCAATTGGTATTTATAAAATTTTACTTGATTTAACTAGTGCTAATCACATTATATTTCCACCTTTAGAATTTATAGATTCTATTATATATGATGAATTATATGAATCAGAAAAAAATATTTTAGTAAAGAAAATATATAATAGCACTATTGAAACATCTAGAAAAATTGGCGAAAAATATTTATATAATGAGGAACACGCATCTTTTGTTGAAAATTTATCACTTAAAATATTTGATAAATTAAAGGATATTCATTTTTTTAGTGAAAAAGATAGAATTTTTTTACAAGTAGCTTCTATTTTACATGATGTGGGAAAATTTATAAATATAAAAAATCATTATGAACATTCATACAATATTATAAAAAATACTGATATTATTGGGTTAAGTATATCCGATATGAATATTATAGCAAATATTGTTTACTACCATAGCCAAGATTTCCCTAATATCAATAAGGGAAATTTAAAGAATCTAGAGATATATGATAAAATCGTCATTGCTAAACTTCTTGCTATACTTAGAATATCTGATTCACTAGATAAATCACACAAACAAAATTTTAAAAATTTTAAATTAGATTATAAAAATAGCGAGCTTAATATAACCGTTAAAACAAATGAAAATACCTCTATTGATGAGTGGAATTTCAATAAAAGAAAAGAATTTACAATGGAAGTTTTTGGAATTAAGATTAATCTTCGAAAAAAAAAGCTTTTTAAATTAGATTAAAAGATAACTTCAAAAATTAAATCATAATTTTAGCCATAGCTTGAAAAGGTCTATTTTTAGAGGGGGAAACTTGCGTATTCTCTCTACAATAATGGTGAAATATCTTTAAAAACAAATTATCATCGATATTCTAAAAACATGTATGTTTTTTTTACAAAGTATAATATCAAGCGAAAGAATATTAAGAAATAATATTCAAAATAAGGGTATAAAATTACAATTTTTTATAAAATAAAAAATATTGGAGGTGGAATACTGCATAATATCAATCATTTTATGATATTATTACACAATATTTAAACACTACGTTTTTGATTAATTTTTCCTATTCTTTAGTATCTCTACAAAATATTACTCACTTAGTTTTTT
>JAAYPW010000010.1 GCA_012519615.1 Fusobacteriota bacterium | reverse complement strand
TTATCTTCATAATCTGGTATATCTAAACTATTATCTGTAAGAGAGGAACCACCCCATAAACTCATATCTAAATTAACAATTTTATGCTCTTTTATACCGAAATTATCAGCTAATTTTTTAGCCATGTTAAGCTCTTTTGTATGTTTCTGACCGTATAGAAATGAGATAGCGTAGATCTCATTAAATCCAATTGATTTTGCATAGTATAATGCTGTCCCAGAATCTAATCCTCCAGAAAGTAGCACTAGCGCTTTTTTACCCATTATTTATCATCCTTTCGCCATAATAGCAACATCCTATTGCACCATTAAATTGTGCATCTTCTAATACAATTATATTATTATAATCATTATGTAAATATCTTTGTATACTAATATTTTTTGAGACACCACCAGATAATACAAGAGTATCCCCTGTGAATTTATTAAAAAATGGTTTTAATCTATTGTATAAAGAGTAATTTACACCAGCACAAAGTCTATCTAATGTAATGCCCTCTGCAATTTTACCAATTAATTCTGATTCTGAAAATACAGAACACGTTGAGTTAAGATGGATAGGATTGTCACTATATTTTGCTAATTCATCCAATTCTACCTCCAGAATACTTGCCATGTTTTCAAGGAAACGCCCACAAGATGCAGCACATTTTTCATTTAAATCTAAATCGGTAATTACACCTTTCTCTATTTTTATAATTTTAACATCTTGCCCACCAATATCAAGTAATATGAAATCTGAAAGTTTGCTTTGTGAAATGGCACCGTAAGCATGTGCTTTTAACTCATTAATTGGAGTTGAAAAACGGATATCTGTATTGTTTTTGCCATATCCAGTTGACACAATTTTATTAAATTCACCAATATCTAATTTATCGAAATTAATATTTACTTTCCCATCGAAATAGCAGTAATCACGATAAAATTTCATTGTACTAATTTTATTTTTATATAAAAAATTTCCATTTTCTGAAATAACCATTTTTACTTCACGGCTACCTAAATCTATTCCTAAAATTTTCATTATTCCATCACCTTTAAATCTTTCACCATATCAATAAATGCTTCAATACGTAGTTTTGTCCTTGCATCAAGAAATTTTAATTTATCCCCTTCAATATTTAGTAGAGGTACATCCAACTCTTTTTTTATAATAATATTTTCTGCTGCTCTATGGCAAAATGCCTGTGTATAATGAATTACAGCATCAATTTTACGTAGTTTAATCTGTTTTTTAATCTCATTTAAACGAATTTTTAAATTGTAAGGGTATGTGTAATCGGTGTATTGTTCATAAATATTTTTAGCATCTCTATTTCTAGGGAATGCAAATTCTCTCTGGACTTCATTATATACAATACGTGATTCTCTTTCTTCAAGAAATTGATATATATCAACGGTCATTGGCGGTACTCCAATATATGCAAGTCTAATTTTATCACGAAATTTATCTTTTTTTTCAATAATTCTAATATTATCCTCAATATATTGAGAAAACATAATATAATCTCTATTAAAATCGCTGGTAGAGACAAGATTAAGATGATTCTCAAATCCAGAAGCTTTATTCTCCTTATAAGTCAGATGATCAATATATAATGCTCTATCTCTAATTAGATTTAACTGTTCACGTATTTTTTCCACCTTATCAATATCTATATTGAAATATGAGATCAACTCATCAATGGATTTTTTTAATTTATTTATATTATTATCATAAGGATAACTAAAAGGAACAACCTCAACACCTTTTTCAGCTAATAGTTCAGACAATACCTTAGTATTGGAGCAATCTCCCTCTAATACACCAACTATTGTGTTAATATTATTTTTAAGACATGCACCGTAGAGCCCTTTTATCCATGCACACATGCTTTTAGGTAATCCCTCTTTCTCTGCAAAATCAATATATTCAGAATATTTATCAGAACCTATAAATATATTATTTAGGTCAATAGGGATATTTCCTGAAGCGAATATAACCTCTACAGGTATTGTTGTTGTAATTCCAACATTTTTCATTTTTTCCTCCAAATTAAAGTAAATTTTACAAAAAAAAGACCCATTTTATTAGAATAGGTCTAAATTAAATAATATTATTATACTTTATCATTGGTAAAATAATTAAAAGACCTAGTTTTATTTATTGACAGGATGGCTCTCGAACTGTCATATTATATTTTCGTATATTATACTATAAAGAGGGTATAATGTCAAAGAAAAGTTCCAATGAATATAGATAATATTATAAAAAAAGTTTAACTTTATAAATGTTAATATCTATTTATAACATAATTTATATTTAAAGTGTACAATTTTTAGAAATCAATATATTAAAATGCTATTACCTTCTATAAAGGAGTTATTTCTGTAAGAAAAAATTAAGCAAATAATATTTTGTACAAAACATATATTTACGTTTTTTAATTTATAATATTATCACTATTTTCTTTGATTTTGTAGATGATTGGAATCTATCTGCTAATCTTTGTTGGGAAATTATCAACTTAGAGGAACTATATAAATTTCATTTTTATAATAACACTTAATTAAGTTCTGACTGCTACATATAATCTGTGTGAATCTTTGTTTAACTGTAGTAATAATTATATTTTAAATTTAAATCTTATAATTTTAGATATTTAAATTATAGTTTTTACATATTATATTGGTAAAAATATCATCATTATTTTAATATTTAGAATTTATTGATATAGGCAATATAATTTATACAAAAAAATATGGATAAAAAATAAAAAAATAAAATTAATATACCTCTTGACCCCATTTTTTATGATATAATGGCAAAATTATGTGATGAAAAACGATAATTTGTATATATATAATACATATTCAAAATAAAAAAAAAAATATTACTCACAAATTAGTTTTATAGAGATTATAGTATATGTAAATAATAATTACTAAATAAATTAAAGGAGAATGAAAAATGAAAAAAATAGCAATTTTGTTAATCGTGTTAACTAGTTTAATGTTTGTTGGTTGTGGTAGTAGTGGGAGTAAGTCAGCTTTAAAAGAATTTGAAATTTCGTTAGATAAAGTAGAAATAGCGAATGATGGGTTAGATGAAGTAAATATAACTGTAAATGCAATTAATCGCGACGGTGAAGAGTATGATGGAAAAATAGATATATATATTTAATGATAAAAAAACAAACTCTAAAAATTTTACAGTAAATAATCCTGGTGATTATTATGTGAAAGCTGTAATAGAAGAAGAGGGGATTGAGACAAAGGAAGTGCTGCTAAAGTCATATCCAGAAGTAGTAGTGCAACAGATAAAAAATCTAGAAGGGAATAAACTAGTGGAAGCTGGTTTTATAATTACATATTATGAAAAAGAAAAAATATTTTTAGAGGTTTTATCTACATATAATGAATCAGAATCTAAATATGAAACAATAGCATATATAAATTATGAATACGATGAAAAAAACAGAATAAACAAAGTCTATACTTCATTAGACAAATATAATACATTTGTAATATTCATAGATGTGTATGAGTATAGTGATGATAAAAGCTTAGAACTTAAAAAAATAAAAAAATATGAAAAAACAGGATATAATAATCCTACAAGTATAACAGAGCAAGCTACTTTATCAGAGATAACAACATTTAAATATAATAGTAAAGGGGTAGTTAATTATGAGCATGACGAGATGGAAGAGATTGTTTATAAAAACTATAAATTTGATAAACGTGGGTATTTATTAAATAAAGAGATGTTTATGGAGAAGTTACATGTGGGGAATATGAGTTATTCATATAATACTAGAAATTTAATAGATAGTATAGAGGTAAAAGCGGTAAATGGGACAATATTTAAGAGATATGATTACATGTATACAGATATCAATGGTAGTAATCTTATACATTGGAATAAAAGAGATATAAATAATATTATTTTTAATAAAGAGATGTATAAAGAGTATATTGAAAAAATAAATTCATTGAAATTTTAAAAGAGATAGACAGGATAAAGCCTGTCTACTTTATATTTTAATTTTGCTCAGAAATTACATATAATCTGTATAAAAAATTATGTTTTGACTTTGAATCGTTTAATTTCTATATTTAAATTATAGTTTTTTACTATATTGGCAAATGTTTCTATCTCTGTTCTAATATTTATAAAAATATTATATAAATATTAAAATTATACTAGAAATTCTATTAAAAATATGATATATTAATGACAGAATGTCTTAAAATAATCTAATATGTATAAAATGGGGAGAAAAAATGAAGAAAATTAGTATTTTATTTATGTTATTAATTAGCTTTATCTTTGTTGGTTGTGGAAGTAGCAGCGATAGTAATCATGATTACAAATTATCATCACTGGAGATAATAGGAGGGACATTAGATAAGGAGTTCAATCCTGATAGAAAAAAATATACTGTATATGTGGATATTCAAGCGGAAACTCTATCATTAAATGGTTCGCCACTTAATCCAGAATATAATGTACATGGATTATTTAATAATAAGAATGTATATGAATTTTTCGGTGAAAATGGTGAAGGGTTTAATTCTGTTGTGGAGCATACTGTATATGTAGATAACAATGAAAATGAGAAAAAAGGTATGTATTTATTTGAATTTAGATTAAAGTATGAGGACTATAAAATAGAAGTAATTAAGGTAAAATCAGGGACAACTTCTGAAGAAAATGGTAATTTAACTGTGGAAAATGATTATTATATAGGAAAATATGAAGTGACTCAGCAATTATGGTATAATGTAATGAAAAATAATAAAAATGGTGTATCTGCTGAACCGTCGCAAAATGTATACGATTTATCAGAGAATTATCCTGTGGATAGTGTAACATGGTATGAAACACTTGTTTTTCTGAATAGACTTAGTATATTAGAGGGTTATAATCCTGTATATGAGATAAACGGGGAGTTTAATCCTGATAAATGGGGCGATATACCGAAATCAAGAAATATAGAATGGGATGAAGTAGTAGTAAATGGTAATAGAAACGGATATAGACTGCTTACAGATATAGAATGGGAATACGCAGCACGTGGTGGGAAAGATGGTTTACCAACAAAATCAGCAGGTAGTGATGATATTGATGAGGTGGCTTGGTATAATGGGAATTCTGGTAATACGACTCATCCAGTTGGGGAGAAACTACCAAATGAATTAGGTATTTATGATATGTGCGGAAATATATGGGAAATTACGTTTGATTGGTATATTTCTGTTTATAGAAGTGATCGTGGTGGAGGATATAACTATAGTGGTAGTTACTGTATTTTTCCTGGTAAAGGAAATAAAGAACCTTATGCTACAGAATCATGTTTAGGAATGAGATTGGCAAGA
>JAAYPW010000088.1 GCA_012519615.1 Fusobacteriota bacterium | reverse complement strand
GATATTCTTCTATTTATAATTGTTACATCTTTTTTATTACGAATTATTGCTATTATAGAATATATAATTACACCAAAAGTCGTAGTTTTAACTCCACCACCGGTTGAACCAGGAGATGCACCTATAAACATAAATAGATAAAATAGATATCTTGTTCCAGGCATAAGTTTATCTACAGAAATAGTATAGAATCCAGCTGTTCGTACAGTTGCACTTTGGAAAAAAGATGCCATAATTTTATCAAAAAAACTCATTGTGCCAATAGTTTCTGGGTTATTATACTCTGTTATTATTATTACAAAAAAACCAATAACAAGTAGCCATATAGTAATTCTAACTGCTACTTTAGTTGTAAGTGTTGATTCTTTTTTTCTATCTTTTATTTTGTCTATAAAGCTATAAATTACTGCAAATCCAATACCACCAATAATTATTAATGAAGATATGGTAAAATTGATTATTATTGAATCAGAATAAGATAATAAATTATCTGGAAAAATGGAAATTCCGGCATTACAAAATGCTGATATTGAATGAAAAATAGAATAAAATATTGCATCTAATAAAGCCATATCCTGTTTAAATCTAATTAATAAAAATATCGCTCCAATAAATTCTATTAAAAAAACAATTTTAATTAGTTTAACAATAAAATCAACTATATTATCCAAACTATCTCTATTTAAATTTTCCATTAATATTTTTTTTTCGTGATACTTTATTCTTCTACCTATTAATAACATAAAAACTGATGAAAATGTCATAACTCCTAACCCACCTAGCTGAATTAGTACTAAAATAATTGTCTGACCAAATTTAGAATAAGCGCGACTTATATCAACAACAGATAATCCCGTCACAGATAAAGATGATGTTGCTGTAAATAATGCTTCAAAAAAACTTAAATTACCTTCACTACCTTGCGATATTGGTAGCAATAATAAAATTGTACCTATAAATATAATCAATATAAAGGAAAAAAAAAGTATTTGCGATGGTTTTAATTTGTTCATAGTTATCCCCTATTTTTATTTTATATTATACATTATTTTTACTATACTTTCAAGATATTATTGCTTAATTAAGATAATTTAATAATAAAAAAACAGTAGAGTAAAAAATCTACTGTTTTCTATTAATTCTATGGTTATTATTTAATCATATTATTAGCTTTTGCGTAGTTAAAAACTCCACCAGCATTTACAATATCTTTTACATCCCCTAAGTCGCATAAATTAAATTCCATACCTTTGGTAATATTTTTTAATACCCCTTTTTCTGTGTCCAATTCTATTTCATCATCAGTATTAAATTTGTCATTAATTTTTTGACAAATTTCGTACGGCACTAAAAATCCTCCGTCTACAGCATTTCTATAAAATATTCTAGCATAACTTTCTGCAATTACTGCTTTAATTCCCGCTTTTTCTAGTGCAAGTGGTGCATGTTCTCTTGATGAACCACATCCAAAGTTTTTCCCTGTTACAATTACAACATAATCTGATACACATTCATCACCTTTTATAAAAGGTTTATCTCCTTTTACTTCTTCAGGTAAACCTGATAACGCATATTTTCCGTAAAGTTTTGATTCCTCAGGGTCATTTGTTTTATAAACAAGATGAATCGCTGGAATAATTTGGTCTGTATCTATATTATCGCCTAAAACATAAGCTTTTCCTTTTATTAATTTCATTTTTTTCCTCCCTTTTTAATATCCTAAAAATTCTCTTGGATCAGTAATATATCCTGTAACAGCTGTGGCTGCTGCAGTATATGGAGATGCTAGATATATTGGAGCATCCAATGACCCCATTCTACCAGGGAAATTTCTATTCGTTGTTGATATAACTACTTCTTTATTATGTGTTCTACCAAATGTATCTATTGGACCACCTAAACATGCAGCACACGATGGCGGACCTATTTTACACCCAGCATTTATAAATATCTCTCTAAGCGATTCTCCACCTATTTTAATACTATCTAGTGCTTTATCTACTTTTTTTGTTGCAGGTACAATAAATGTATCTATTGCAACTTTTCTACCTTTTAAAACTTTTGCAGCTGCAAAAAAGTCTGTAGTTTTTCCACCAGTACAAGACCCTATATATGCTCTATCTATTTTTACATCTTTTAAATTTTTTGCTAATTCTATATTATCAGGTGAAAATGGTCTAGCAACAATTGGTTCTAATTTTGTAGCATCATATACTTTTGTTAAGCAGTAGTTTGCATCCTCGTCAGAATATAACATTTCAAATGGGATATCCGTTTTTTCTGTAACATATTCTACAGTTTTTTCATCTGGTTCAATTATTCCACATTTTCCACCAGCTTCAATCGCCATATTACATATAGTCATTCTATCTTCCATACCAAGATTTCTTATTGCGTCACCATCATATTGCATACATTTATATGTTGCACCATCAAATCCTATATCACCTATAGTTTTAAGAACAATATCTTTTCCCATAACATAATCAGGTATTTTACCGTTAAAAGTAAATCTAATTGTCTCTGGAACTTTTACCCATAATTTACCTGTTCCCATAACAAAAGCGGCGTCAGTATTACCTATTCCTGATGCAAATTGTCCAAATGCTCCTGCTGTACAAGTATGTGAATCTGTTCCAAATAGAACTTCTCCTGGTCTAACATGTCCCTCTTGTGCTAATGCAACATGACAAACACCTTTATATGTTTCTGTAAATGGTTCATAAAAATATTTTAAATCTTGCTCTTTTGCAAAATTTTTAACATATTCAAGATTTCTCATTGCATGCTCATTTTTAGTAAAAATATAATGATCTGGGACTAATACTATTTTCTCTCTATCCCATACTTTTGCATTTTCACCAAATTTTTCTCTAAAGATTGCCATTGTTCCTGGACCAGTAACATCATGTGTCATTAATAAATCAACATCAATCCAAACGTTTTCGCCTGGTGTTACTTTCTCTTTATTAGCATGTTTTGCTAATATTTTTTCTACAATTGTCATACCCATAACTAAAAAACACCTCCAAATTTTCTATATAATTAAAATAATTATACACTATACCGCTTATTTTGTCAATGATTATGATATTCTTACAAAGTTAGTAAGTTATGGAAATTTATACAATTTTTAGCATATTCAGTATCCTATAAATATATATTATCATAGCTATAATTTTATAAATCTTATTTTATTTTTCTATTTTATTTTTACTAAAATATAATACATTAAAATCATATTTTTTTTATACACTAATAATTTCATCAACGTTTATTGGTTCTACACAAGTTTCACCCTATATTTTTTTAATAATTTCATCCTCTTTTATAATTTTATCTTATATCGATTTTGTAGGAATAATGCTTAACTTTTAAGTATTCTATAATAATACTTCTATAGCTTGATATTTTACTACGTAAAATTATATGTGCTTTTTTGATTTTTTTCATATTACCCAGTGTTTTTTATTTTAAATTATAGTTCTTGTCTTATTTATTTTTTTTCAAGGGCTCTCTTTTTTAGGAGTGGTGGTAGAAATCCGCGGAGAGTTTTTTTCTAAGAACTTTCAACTAAACTCTAAATTTAATCTATATCCCTATGTATCTAAAATAATGTTGTTACTTTGAATGTGTAAATATAACATTGGCAAAAGTGTAAATATCTATTTTTTCATAATATAATCATAATAAAAAATCCCCTCTCCTAAAAATTAGGAAAAGGGACTATTTTATAAATTATTCTATAATAATGATAAATATCTTTCACCTGTATCTGGTAAAAGAACTACTATTTTTTTACCTTGATTTTCTTTTTTTTCAGATAATTTTATTGCAGCAGATAATGCTGCACCTGATGATATTCCTGCAAATATTCCTTCTTTTTTTGCAAGATTTTTCATTGTGTCGTATGCTTCATCATTGGTTATCTGAATAATCTCATCTATTATTTGTGTATTTAGTACACTTGGAACAAATCCTGCACCTATCCCCTGTATTTTATGTGGTCCAGGAGAATTTCCAGATAATACAGCAGAGTCTTTTGGTTCAACTGCAACTATTTTTATATTAGGTAATTTTTCTTTTAGAAATTCTCCTACTCCAGTTATTGTACCACCTGTCCCAACTCCTGCTACAAATATATCAATATCTCCATTCATATCGTTATAAATCTCTACTGCTGTTGTTTGTTTATGAATATTTGGATTATTTTTATTATTAAATTGTTGTGGTATGAATGAATTTACATATTCTCTTCTTAACTCATCTGCTTTTTCAATTGCACCTTTCATCCCTTTTGTTCCATCAGTTAATACAATTTCAGCTCCATAAGCTTTTAAAAGGTTTCTTCTCTCTATGCTCATTGTCTCTGGCATAGTTAAAATTAATCTATACCCCTTCACTGCAGATACCATAGCTAATCCAATCCCAGTATTTCCACTTGTTGGTTCTATAATAACTGTATTTTCATCTATTAAACCGTTTTTTTCTGCATATTCAATCATTGAAAATGCTATTCTCTCTTTCACACAAGAACCTGGATTAAAAGACTCCAATTTCACATATATTTCTGTACTTTTATCTCCTAATTTATTAATTTTTACAATTGGAGTATTTCCTATTAATTCTAAAATATTATTTTTTATCCCCATTTTATTCCTCCAAATCTAAAATTACTCTTAAATTAAAGCTAGTGCTTGATCTAGATCATTTATTAAATCTGTAACTGTTTCTAGTCCAACAGATATTCTTATCATATCTGATGATACTCCTGCTTTTTTAAGAGATTCCTCATTTAATTGTGAGTGTGTTGTTGATGCAGGATGTATAATTAATGATTTTGCATCAGCTACATTGGCTAAGTGTGAAAATATTTTTAAATTATTTATTAGAATTTTTCCTGATTCAAGTCCACCTTTTACGCCAAAAGTAAATATTGAACCACACCCTTTAGGTAGATATTTTTCAGATAATTTATTATATTTATTATCTTTAAATGATGGAAAATTTACCCATGATACTTTTGGATGTTTTTCTAAGTACTCAGCAATTTTCTTAGCATTTTCAATATGTCTGTCCATTCTAAGTGATAAAGTTTCCATCCCTTGTAGAAGTAAAAATGAGTTAAACGGACTTATTGCAGCTCCTGTATCTCTTAATAGTTGTAATCTTATTTTAAATATATATGCTACTTTTCCTAAGTCAGCATATTTTAATCCATTATAACTAGGATCTGG
>JAAYPW010000087.1 GCA_012519615.1 Fusobacteriota bacterium | reverse complement strand
GTGTGCCTGAAGATAAATTTAAAAAATTAATGGAAAATTTTGACTATTTATTAAATCATTTAATAAAAAAAGGTAATTAATATTAAGGAGGATTTTTTATGAAAAAGCAAACATTTTTTACTTGGAGCTGGATACTATTTATTGTGTTTTTTATTTTAAGTATCTATGATATTAGATTTGCACTATTAGGATTTATCTGTATGATGTCACCTATTGTATTTTCACTAAGTGGATATGGGAAGAAAAATTGCAGTAGTATATGTCCAAGAGGTTCTTTTTTACAAAATATTATGGAAAAAATAAGTTTGAATAATAATATGCCTAAATTTTTACTAAAAAAATCATTTAAAAACTTAGTATTATTTGTGATGTTTTTAGTATTTTCAATAGCAGTTGTGAGATCAAAAGGAGATCCAGTATTAATAGGATTTGCATTATTTAGAATGATTGCAGTAACATCTATTATAGCATTTGTATTAGGTGTATTATATAAACCAAGAACATGGTGCGCTATATGTCCCATGGGGCATTTATCAGGTGAAATTGCGAAAAAAAAGGGGGTTAAAAAATAGATGAAACAGATAATACATATGATTACACTTTTAGTAATAGTTTTCACTGTATTAGGTTGTAATCAAAACTCAAAAGCTCAAACAGCAGAAAGTGGTAATTCTAATATAGATGAAAAAAAAAGTGTAAATAATAAAAAATACGGGATAGAAAAAGGGAATTATGTTATTGATTCGGATATTACAAATTTAATGGGTGTTAAAGAGAAAATTAGTGATTACGAAGGGAAAGTTATATTTTTAAATTTCTGGGCAACATGGTGTCCACCTTGTAGATATGAGATGCCGTCTATGGAGGAATTTAATAAAAAAAGTAAAGAGAATAATTTTGTTATATTAGCAGTATCAGTAGATAGAGATAAAACTAGTAAAGTTTCACAATTTATATCAACTAATGGATATACTTTTCCAGTGTATCATGACCCATCAGGAAAAATATCAGAGAAATTTTTAATTACATCAATTCCACAAACATTTGTTATTAATGAAGAAGGTGTAATTGTCGATAAAATAACTGGTGCATTTGATTGGAAAACAATAGATTTAAATAAATACAAAAAAAAGGGAGATTAAAATGGATCTTTTAAGTATTTTTACGGCGATATCAGCAGGATTTCTAAGTTTTTTTTCACCGTGTATAATACCGATAATACCAGCTTATTTATCATATATTAGTGGTGTAAATGTAAGTCATAAAGATAGTAAAAATAGATGGAAATTATTCTCACATACAGTTATTTTTGTATTAGGTTTCACGGTATCTTTCATATTATTACAACTTATGATTAAATTTTTTGCAAACTTTACCAGTGCTTATATAAAAACTGATGTAACAAGGGTAATTGCTGGGGTAATAGTGATAATTATGGGATTAAGTGTTATGAAACTTATTAAATTTAATTTTCTATCAAAAGAGAGAAAGATGAAAGTAAGAATAAATCCTGGTAAATACATTGCAAGTTTCATAATGGGATTTGTATTTGGATTTGGATGGACTCCATGTATGGGACCGTATTTATTTACAATAATTGGGACTACATTATCACAAAGTGTTTTAAATGGAATAATTAGTATGTTTATTTTCTCTATAAGTTTAGGATTGCCATTTATAGCTTTAAGTTTACTAATGGATTATCTATCTAAATTCTTAGGTATAATTGAAAGAAATTCAAAATTTGTAGAGATAATATCAGGATTAGTGTTAATTGTGTTAGGAGTATTAATGATTTTAAATAAATTTAGCGTATAAATTATAAAAAAAATTAAGGAGTGATAAAAATGAGTAAAGTAATTGTATATTCAACACCAACATGTAGATATTGTGTATTAGCAAAGGAATATCTTGATGAAATTGGGGTAGCTTATGAAGAAGTTAACGTAGCAGTAGATAGAAAAGCTGCAGAAGAGATGATTGCAAAATCAGGACAAATGGGAGTACCAGTTATTGATTTTAAAGGGGAAATTATTATTGGATTCAACAAAGGAAGATTATCAGAACTAGCAAAATAATAATATAATTTAATATGAAAAAACAAAAAGTGCCACCGTGGCACTTTTTGTTTTTTCTAAAATAATAATACTATTTTCCTAATAATATTACAATACTTCTATCATAAATATCTATATTATTTTGGTTTTTTATTGGGATTTCGCTCCCTATATTGTATATATCGCTTCCAGTTTCCAAAGCAGTATTTGCAAATTGATACCATTTTTTCTTTTGTGGAAGTTTAGGAATTTCAAAATTATGTGTTTCCCAGTGCATATTTATCCCAACATATATATATTCATCTTTATTCATCTCTTTATTAAGTCCGGTGAACATTATTCCCAATACACGAGTTTCATAATCATAATTTACATTCCATGCTTCTAAACCATGAAACGATATTGCAGGATAACCACTATTTTCATGTAAATTACTATGAATATGGTCGCTAACTCTTAATATATCGTGGAATTTTCTTAGTGTAATTATCTTTTTAAAGTAATTAAATATATCTTGATTATCTTTAAGACGATCCCAATCTAACCAAGAAACTTCATTATCTTGACAATATGCGTTATTATTACCAAATTGTGTGTTACCCATCTCATCACCAGATAAAATCATAGGGATTCCGTGACTTATCATAAGTAAAGTTATTGCATTTTTTATCTGTTTTTTACGTAGTTTATTTACATCTTTTAAATTTGTAGGTCCTTCAAAACCACAATTCCAGCTAAAATTATCTTTTGTACCATCTCTATTATCTTCACCATTTGCTAAGTTGTTTTTTTCGTTATAAGAAAATAGGTCCGTAAGTGTAAATCCATCATGGCAAGTTATAAAGTTAATAGAAGCAGTAGTCCCTCTATCATCAAAACCATACATATCAGGGGAACCTTGAATTTTATTTATTATACTCCAGATAAGTCCGCCATCACCTTTAAGAAATTTTCTCATATCATCACGATATTTCCCATTCCATTCAACCCATCGTCCCCAAGAAGGGAAACTTCCCACTTGATATAATCCCCCTGCATCCCATGCTTCTGCAATTAATTTTGTTTTGCCAAGAATAGGGTCAAAGGCTAAACTCTCTAGTAAAGGTGGGTTTGCCATAGGGATTCCGTCTTGATCACGACCTAAAATAGATGCTAAGTCAAATCTAAATCCATCAATATGATATTCAGCTACCCAATATCTTAGACAATCTAGTATTAGATTTCTTACAATCGGATTATTACAGTTTAATGTATTACCACAACCACTAAAGTTATAGTAAAATCCTTCTGGTGTTAACATATAGTAAGTTTTATTGTCAATACCTCTAAACGAAATATAATTTCCTTTTTCATTTCCTTCTGCTGTATGGTTAAATACAACATCTAGTAAAACTTCAATTCCATTTTTATGAAGTTCTTTAACTAATGATTTTAGTTCATTTATTGCACCATTATCATTTTTATTAGCAGCAAAACCTTTTTTTGGTGCGAAAAATCCAACTGTACTATAACCCCAGTAATTCATTAAACGTTCCCCTGTTAAATCTAAAATTTTCGAGTTTTCAAACTCATCAAACTCAAAAATAGGAAGTAATTCTATACAGTTAATACCTAAATTTTTTAAGTACGGGATTTTTTCTTGTATTCCAGAAAAAGTCCCAGGATTTTTAACTTTAGAATTTGGATTTTGTGTAAATCCTCTAACATGCATCTCATAGATTATAAGGTCTTCTAAATTTAATTCTAAAGGGCTATCATTTTCCCAATCGAAATTATCAAAAACAATTCTTCCTCTATATGATATTTTATTTTCAATATTTTTACTTTCACCCCAAGTATCTCTTCCTGAGATCGATTTAGCATAGGGATCAAGTAAAACTTTCTCTTTATTAAACCAAAAACCTTCTGCCACATTAAAAGGTCCATCCATTCTATATGCATATTCAATATTTTCATAGTCTAAATCAAAAACAATCATATTAAATACATTTCCAATTCTATATTCATCTAGAAATGGGATAACAGCGTATGGTTCCTCTTCCCCTTTTTTAAACAATAGAAGCTCACAAGATGTAGCATATCTAGAAAATACTGAAAAATTTATTCCGTAAGGTATAATTGTCGCTCCAAACATTAAAGGTTTACCAGCACGTAATTTAAAACCTTTATATTCATGTGTAAATTTAATATCATCAAACATTAATTTTCCATAATTATATTAATTATGGATTTCACCTTCCTTTCAATAAAAACTTAATTTGTAAAAAAAATAACTATAAACCTCTCCAATTTATTAGGTCTTTTGTGTGAAAAAAACATTTAGAATTCATGAAATCATTTTTATTACTAAGATTGCCACATATAGCTGGATGATTTGATTTGTAAATTGTACCAAATTTAATTTGTTTTTCAAAATTTTGAGCGTTTTTTCCCCATAAAAAATAGATTATATTTGGATTTTTAGTTGATATATATGTTATTAGATTCTCTATTATCTCATTCCAAAATTGTAAATGAGATCCAGATTTATTTAAAATAGTTGTCAGAGCAGAATTAATTAAAAATACTCCACTTTCTTTCCATAATTTAAAAAGTTTATCTGGTTTATTAATTAAAAACTTATTTTGATTTATGTCATCTCGTATATAATCAATATTCTTTATTTTATTTTCATAAGAGTAATATAATAATTTTAGTATATTTTTTAGAGAACTATTTATCTCTTTATGATCCCAATTGTCATATAAAACTTCAAAAGCAAGTCCTGTGGCAACATTTTTTTGTCTATATGGATCCATCCCCATAATTAGAATATGAATACTACTAATGCTAACATTAAAAACTTTAAAAATATCCTCCCTTTTTGGAACAAATTCAATTTTTTCTCCTTCTAAATTATCTAGAAAATTTTCTATTTTAGTAATATATTCCTCTGTGAAAAATTCTTTAAAATCCAAATGGATATTATATTTAATAAAAAAATCTACTTTTTCCCCCATTTTTCTCCCCATATAAATATATTTCTATTTTAAATTATAAAAATATGTGAAAACATCACCAAAATTAACACCATAACTATGATTATTTCTATAATCATCATATAGTCTATCTCTTGCATTTATTAGATTTTCAGATTTTATTCCGTATTTAATAGACATTGTTGTTTCTATAAATGCCGATAAATTATCACAAATTTTCAACATTTTACCACTACATGGGTTGTATTTATCAGTATTATATTTTGTTAAAATATCCAATTCAGATATATTTATTTTTATATTATTATCAATTTTTACTTTATTTTCAAATTCATTTACTGTGAAATATTTTAAATCATTTGTAATGAAATCTGGTAAAAGAGGATAAATTTTATTTTTCATCTCTTCCTCTTCGTAATTTTTGATAACCTCATCAATTCCATTTACAGAAGATTTAATAGGGGAAATAATATCTCTAGTTAATACTTCTGGTAAATCATGAAATAGTGATGTAAAAAAATTATTATATATCATACTAGAAGAACTATTATTTTGACTAGAAGATAAAAAAGATAGCATTGCAACAAAAAACATATGTCCTAAAACTGTTGTTTTTGGAATACGTGGTGTTTGAGCCCAACGTTGTTGAAATCGCAGCTGTCCAGCTATACTTATGAAACCATTTAATTTTTTATCAAGTACAAGTTTACGGACCCCCTCTAGTTCATAGTGCTTCTCAATTTCATTTTCTATATTATGTTTTGTATCATTTATCCCATATAAAAAAGAGTTTAACTGATAAATATGATTAAATTCCCAAAGTGTTGCTAAATAATGTGCAGCATCTAAGATTTTTCTCTCATAATTATAACTATTTTTTTCAAATAAAAACATATTAAATCGATCTTTTAAACAGGTATTTTCTGTTGGAAAATCATTTTCTAGTTTACTATATACCCATTTATTTAATTCCTCACCTTTTTCTTTCATAATTTTATGATAGATATTTGGGCGTAAATCAGTAAGAACAATACGGTGTAAAGTTTGAAAAAGCATAATCTCTATTAAATCTGTATAGTTAATATTATTTCCTAAATCTTCCTCAATTTTTGCAATTAAAAAAGCAATTATAGCTTTGTGTGATTGTTTATCAATCTCTGTTAACTCAATAGATTTTATATGATCGTTCCATCTTTGTATATTTGATGCGCTAAACAATTTTTCAATAATATTTAAAGGTAACATTTTTAACCACCTCTAATTCTTTAGTTTATAAATCAAGCTATTATATCATTAGTTTACATTTTTATCAATATTTTTATAATTTATAGTAAGTCTTATGTTATATTTTGATGATCACTCTAATTTTTTCGTATTTTATTTTGGTTTCAGATAAAGTGCCACGGTGGCACTTTTTGGGTTTGTTAACTTTATCTAAATTTAAAAAAGAAAATTAATCTAATTATATTTTTAAAGTTTATTTTTTTAATAAAAACACGTTTAAAAAATTGTTTCATTTGATTTTTTTTTAAAAGTATTGTAAACTAAAAGTAATTATAATAGTTTTTGAAACTATTATAGAGTATTTAAACTAAAAATGGTGGTGGAATTAATGAAAGTTATAGCAATGACAACACAAAAAGGTGGAGTGTCAAAAACTACTTCAACTATTAACGTAGGAGCAGGATTAGTAAAAAAAGGGAAAAAAGTTTTACTTATTGACTTAGATCCACAAGGAAATTTAACTACAGGATTAGGTATAAATAAATTAGATTTAGAAACAACAATTTATGATTTATTAAAAAAAGATGTAATGGGAAAAAGTGATATAAAAACAGAAGACGTAATAATTAATCGAAATGGATTACACGTATTACCTGCAAATATAAAATTATCTAAAGTGGATATGGAATTAGGTGGTATGCCTGCAAGAGAACATATTTTAAAAAATATATTAATGGATTTATATAATTATGATTATATAATTATTGATTGCCCGCCTAGTTTAGGACTTTTAACATATAATGCATTAACAGCAGCAGATGAAGTTTTAGTGCCTGTACAAGCTGAGCCATTTGCATTAGAGGGGATGAACGATCTTTTAGATACAACTGCACTAATAAAATCACGACTGAATAACAATTTGAAAATAAGCGGTGTTTTTATAACAATGGTTGATAAAAGAACATCTCTTCATATATCTATTATCGATGAGTTACGAAAATGGTTTGATAATGAAATATATAAAACAATGATATCTAGAAATATTAAAATCCCAGAAAGTAATCAATTTGGTGCAACTATATTTGAACATGCTCCTAAATCACAAGGGGCAAAAGATTATGAGATGATTGTAAAAGAATTTTTAGAAAGAAGTGAAAAATAATATGAAAAATAGAATTGGGAGTATTTTAGATAGAAGTGGTAGAAAGAATATGCTGCTTGATAATGAAAATAATGAAGTTGTAACAATATTAAAAAAACACGGTAGACTTGTTAATTTAACAAAAAATCTTATTGATGATATTGATTTTAATGATAAAACTTTTATAAATAGAATATATAATAAAGAGGATGAACTGGAAATTAGTGAGTTAAAAGAGAGTATAAGACAGATCGGACTTATTAATATTGTATATCTATTTAGGAAAGATAATGGAAAATTTCGAATAATTTCTGGATTAAGAAGATTAACTGCTTGTAAATCTCTGTATTTAGAGGGGATAGATGTAAATGGACAGGAGAGAGTTATTTTATTAGAGGAAAGTACACCTGACAATTATCTAGAATTTATCTCTATAGATGAGAATACAAAAAGAAAAAATCTAAAATTAATAGAATTATCATATAAATTAAATAAAGAAGCTGAAAAAGATAATGTAGAAATTGAAGAGATTATGGAGAGATATAATATTAGTAGAAGGCACTATTTTAGAATAAAAGGTGCAATAAATTTTCCCAATGAGATAAAAAATATTTTAGAAGAGATTGGATTATCTAAAGCCGAACTATTATTAACTTTAATTAAATTGGAAAAAGAGATGAGTATTAACGAGATTATAGATAAATATTCTAATTGTACAAGGGAGGATTTACAAGGGATAATAAAAGAGAAAAAAAAGGATATTAAAAAATTAAAAGTAGAGTATAAAATAAAGGGAAATAATATAAATATTAAAATTAATAAGAAACTACCGAATAATGTTAAGGAATATTTAGTAAATATTATTGAAAATATAAAAAATGATAATTACTCTTTTTTAGATAATTGATAATTGTAAAAGAAAGGATATGAATTATGAGAAAAATATCGATGAAACTAACAATGATTTTATTTATAATAATATTTTCTTTTGGTTGTGATATAAAAAGTAATGTCTATTCAGGTGAATATTATGAAAATGACGGGAAATATTATTATGTTAGCAATAATAAATTAATAACAGGGGTAATATCAAAATATCATCCCAGTGGTGGATTACATTACGAATTAGAATTAAAAAATGGGTTTAAAGATGGAAAAGAGGTTCACTATTTTACAACAGGAAATATTATAGATCTAAAAGAGTATAAAAAAGGTGTATTAAACGGTAGATCAATAGAGGCACACATCCTTTCACAAAGAATAATTGAAAAAGGGTATTATCTAAATGGGAAAAAATCAGGTAAATGGGAATTATATTATGATAATGGAAAATTAAAAGAAAAAATAACATATAAAAAAAACAAAGTAGTTAAATCAACTAAATTTAACATGAATGGAGATATTATTAATTAAAATATAGTAAAAATTTAATAATTACTAGCAAGGGACCACTCTTTATAAGAGAGGTCTTTTTTTATTATATTATCTATATTTTTAATTATATTTAAGTCTCTATGAAATTTTAATTTTCTTTATAATATCATCTCTAAAATAGATTTTAG
Organism: Fusobacteriota bacterium; assembly: GCA_012519615.1. Taxonomy (GTDB): domain Bacteria; phylum Fusobacteriota; class Fusobacteriia; order Fusobacteriales; family JAAYPW01; genus JAAYPW01. The sequence goes on along the minus strand of JAAYPW010000087.1, from coordinate 500 downwards.
ATATTAAACTCACCTAAACTCCTCTTTGACAAAACTAGTATTTAATAAAAAATCCATCTTAAAGTTATAAATAATTTTTAAAAATAGAGTAATCAAGATGAAAACATATAAAATTTAGAATGTAGCATGAAAAAAATAGTATATTTTTAATTAGCCATTTTTTATAAAATAGTATTAATATTTATAATTTTATTATTTTTCTATTTACATACTTAAATAAATTTGAAAATGGGGTTTTATGTGTTATAATATAATAGATTAGCGATGTAATTGTAGGGGAGATGATTATTATAAGTAATGAAAAAATAAGAATGAATATATTTTTTATAATAAATATTTTAACAATGGTAGTGTTATTTTTCTTTATAAATGCGTTGTATTTTAATAAGATAAAGAAAATACATAGTGAAAAAATGGTAATTGTAGCAAATAATTTAAAAACAAGTTATGAATTTATTGAGGAGATCAAAACTAATAAAATAGATAAAATTATTTCAAAT
>JAAYPW010000086.1 GCA_012519615.1 Fusobacteriota bacterium | reverse complement strand
TTTAAAAATCATTAGATTTTATGTTTCAATTTCATCTGTGTTTTTAAAGGCTATACCTCTGGGAGAGTTTAGATGCGGGCGAACACGCAGGTTCGCCCCTACATTAAAACCATTTTAACATTAATTACCGTTTTCTATACTTCATCTTCATTTATAATTTAATCATTTTTTAGGCGAACACATAGGTTCGCCTCTACATTAAAATCATATCTATTTCATCGCCGTTTCTTCAAAATCTCTCCACTTAGAGAGGTTAGATTTTATATCCTATTCTTCAAATTTAAAAACGTAGTTTCTATACACATCTTTATATAACTCAATCATAAAAGTCATCTCAAACCATTTATCTTCATTACCCATTAAATTTCCCGATACCCAATAATTTGTTGTTTCTGCTGAAGCTGTTGATTCTGATATTGTTTTAATGTTTTCTACAGATGTATATTCCAACACTTTTTTCTGATTTTTATTAATAACTTCATCTTTTTGATCAAATCTAGCTGTATCTATCGATTGTCCTAATCTTATTAATTTTTGAGGTTTTTTATAACTATCCATATCTATATTTAATTTACTCCAATTAATATAGAAAAATTTATCTGTTTTATTTTGAAAATTAGACACTATTCTATCTTTTAATACTGTGAAATCTATTTTAATATATTCATCTTCATAGCTATTTTCCACTTCCACAGGGATTTCAGTTATAATATATTTTTCATCTTTCTTAGGTTCATCTGTTTTATCTTTCACAATAAATTGGTCAAATAAAGATTGATTTACACGGGAAACTTCCTCTTTTACCTCTTCAACTGTCGTTATTTTTGTTAATTTCATGTTTTTTTCCATAGTTTGTGTCTTTCCACACCCTATATTAAGTATAAAAATTGTTGTAAATACCGTTAATAATAATATTTTTTTCATTGTTTTTCTCTCCTTTTATTTATTTTATCCTACTATCATATCTTTTATAAGTAAAGTCGGTTGACCAGTAGTTACAGGTACTCCTTGACCAGATTTACCACATATCCCTATTACAAAATCTAGGTCATTTGACACAGCAGTAATATTATTTAATACTGTTTTCCCATTCCCTATTAATGTAATATTCTTCACTGGATGAGTAATTTCCCCATCTACAATTAGATATGCTTCTACTGCAGCAAATACAAAATTTCCTGTAATCGTATCTACTTGACCTCCACCCATTTTTGTAACATATACACCTTTTTTTATACTTTTTAACATTTCATCAAATTTATCATTCCCATTTTCTATATAAGTATTTGTCATTCTAGGTATTGGTATATGTGAATATCCTTGTCTTCTCCCATTTCCACTATACATATTATCAGTTTTTTTTGAGGTAATATTACTATTCATATATTTTTTCAAAATTCCATTCTCGATTAATATATTTTTCGAAGTTTTATTTCCCTCATCATCAAAATAACTTGTACCGTAAAGTCCCTCTATTGTTCCATTATCAATTACCGTTACTTTCTCATTAGCTACTTTTTTCCCAATCATATCCTTGTAAATAGATGTTCCATTTAATATTAAATCCGCCTCTAAACCATGACCACACGCTTCATGGATCATTGTTCCACCGGCTTTACCTGATAACAGTACATCCATTTTACCTTTTTCAAATTCCTTTGAGTTAAACATTGTTTTTGCAGTATATAACGCACTTTTAACAAGTTCTACATTTTTACTATCTGTGAAATGTTCATATCCAAAAGAGGTTCCTGTTTGACCATATCCGGTCTCTATCTCGTTACCTTTTTTTAAAATTAGGTAATATTTCAAAAGTCCCTTATTTATTGTCTCGCTACTATATATCCCGTCACTATTTACTATAAGTTTACCATTTTTTGAATCAGAATATGTCCCATAAAATTTAATTATATCAATATCACAATTCTCTTTAGCATAATTATAACCATCTCTAAGTAAATCTATTTTTTTAGAAACTTCCACATTATCATACTCAATTAATACATCCGATTTAACAATTTTTTTATTGAATATAATCTCTTTTTCTATAAAATTATTTTCATCATAATTTAAATTTAAATTTTTTGCTATTGTAACTAGATTTTCAAATGCAATATTATTTGTATAACCATATGTAATATCTTCACCTTTTATTATTCTAATTCCTACACCTTCAGAAAATCCACTATTTATTTTGTCTATTTTTTCATCTTTTAAAGATATTGTATTATTATATCTTTTTTCATAATATATCTCTGCAAAATCATTTCCACTTAGTGCAGTATTTATAACCTTTTTTATCTCATTATCATTTAGCTTAATCATAGTTTATCCCCTCCAAATTTGAAGTTAAATTGGTTTTTTTTGGGAAAAATATATTTTCCAATCTCATTTTCTATTATGTCAAATTTTAATTTATATATATCTTCTAAAATTTTTTCTTTAATAATATTATCTTTATCTCCATCAAATTTTATTTTACCTTTTTCCATTAAGATAATCCGTTTTGCATATTTAATGGTAAGATTTATATCATGTAGCACAATTATCACTGTTTTATTTAAATTTTTATTTAAATAAGTAAGTAATTCCATAAATTCCACACGGTAATACATATCTAAATTAGCAAGTGGTTCATCTAATACAATAATATCTGTATCTTGTACAAGGGCTTTTGTTATTATTACACGCTGTTTTTCACCACCACTTAATTTACAAAACTGTCTATCTTTTATATCCCATAAATTTGTAAATTGAATATATCTATCAATTATATCTCTATCTTCTTTTGAAAGACTGAAAAATCCGCTTTTATATGGGTATCTTCCCATCTCTATTATCTCTTTCACTGTAAACGTTAAATTGCTTGTTTCATAAAAATTTTGTTTTACATAAGATATAGTTTTTGCTAAATCTATACTTTTTATTTTTTTTATATTTTCATTTTTTACTAAAATTTCTCCAGAATTTCCCTCTAATATATTCAATATTAATTTTAGTAAAGTACTTTTCCCAGATCCATTAGGCCCTGTTATTACACAAAATTCATCCGAATTTATATTAATATTTATATTATCTAGCACCTTATTATTATTAAAATGAAAATTTAAATTATTTACATTAATTAAATTCATTCTACTCTCCAGTTTTTATTTTTAAATAATAAATATATGAAATAACCTGATCCTATTAATGACGTAATTATCCCTACTGGAACCTCTGTATTTGACACAATTCCTCTAGACAAAGTATCTGATAAAATCATTAATATAGCACCAATTACAAACGATAATGGAATATTCCATTTAAAATCCGATGTTTTAATTATATATCTTGATATGTGAGGCACCATCATCCCTATAAATCCAATAATTCCAACATTAGATACCATTACACTTACAGCTATTACAGATAAAATTATAACTATTTTTTTTACTCTCTCTACATTTACACCTACCGATTTTGCCTCGTCTTCTCCTAATAAAATTATATTTAATTCCTTATAATATCTATATATTAATAAGGTAATTATAATTATTGTTGGATAAATATAGATTATATTTTTTATATTTGATAAATATAAGCTCCCCATTAACCAAAGTACAATATCCTCTATACTACTTCTATTAAATATCATTGCAAGTGAAACAAGTGATGATACTAAAAAGTTCACAGCAATTCCAGAAATGAGCAGATTATTTACAGGTATACGATTATCCTCTTTTGCAATTATATAAGATAAAAATGTAACTAATATTGCACCTAAAAATGCAAATATTCCCATTAATCCATGTTTAAAAATAGGTATAAATTTCGAAAAAAATATAAGTGATATTGTAACACCTAATGCTGCCCCTGACGAAGTCCCTATAATAAATGGATCTGCCATAGGATTCCTATAAATCCCTTGAAATACTGCTCCTACAACAGATAATCCACCACCTATTATAATTGCCATAAGCACACGTGGAAATCGCAAATTAAAAAGAATAATTTTTTTCGAATTTAAATCACTATTTTTATTAATTATAATATCATATATTTCATTAATTGTTATTTTAACATTTCCAAATTTCATTGCAACAATACTAAGTATAATTAGCAGAAAAATTAGTAATATTAAATAAGTTTTTCTATTTTTTATCATTTCGTCACCTATTTTATTTGTTAGTATATTATAGTATATCTTAGCTTTTTATTCAATCTTTTTTTAATTAATTTTATTTAATCATAATTAATTCTAAAATAGTTATGTACTCTTTTGTAAAGAAATTTTATACATAATCAATGAAAAATGATAATTATATTATAAATCGAGATGCAATTTAAAGTTAAATCATAATTTAAATCAAAGATTAGTACAAATAAATATGGATTAAATTCCAAAGATTAAAATTTGGGAAAATAAAATTTAAAGTTTAATTATATTTTTTTACAGATACACATAGCTTATAGGAATGTGGAGTATAAATTACGTGTTTACCCAAAATCAAATGATAATATCACTCACAAAATACTCATATATGATTTTTTAAACAAAGCATCAAGTAAAAGTGCCTTATTTCATAGTATTCTTTCGCTTGGATTGAAATTATAAATATAATCAAAAATTCATTTATCTTGTAACATTTTGTCTGTTTTAATCTATTTGTATAATATTAAATATAATCAAAAATTAATATATAATAGATAGTATGATATTTTAAAAATTAATAAAAAATCGGCCAGAATTTAATCTAGCCGATCTCTTTTATTTAGTATTTAGTATCTATGGAAGCACTGAATTTGTTAAATCTTTTCTATTATTACTGTAATTTCCTCCACCAAATACACCTCTGTTTTTGTCTCTAATTTTCATGTATACTCCATCTGTCTCGATACCATCAATAAATAATGGGTATATTACTCCTTGTTCTGAAAGTATCGCTGTACCAACTTCATTGTCGTCTGTATTTCTATAAGCAACTACAGTCATCTCATCTTCACCTTCATAACTTACCTCTACAATTATAAGTCGATTTACATTATCTATTGTACTTGTTTTTATAGTTAATCCGCCTATTAACGGTGCTTCATCATCATAAGATAATATTTGTCCGCTGTAGAATGATTCATTTCCTGCTCCATCAACTAATGATATAGTAAATGTATCTGTGTTTTTTATACTTACAGGTAATACTATCGACATTGCCTCTAATCTTTCAGATGGTTTAGATATAGTCTCATCTTTATATCTTACTCTCTCGTCTATACCTGCACCTTGTATTCTTATGTCTAAGTAATCTTCTGTATTTAATAAATCATTGATTACAACTGTACCAAATGTAATCTTATTGTCTTTTACACTAACTTTTATTTTTGAAGGCTCTAACATATCAATATTCGGAGCTTTTGTATCAACAAATATATTTTTATATGTATTATTGAAAGCACTTCCTGATAATCCAAGATCAGATATTGGTATAATTTTAACTGCTATCTCTTTTTTATCTAGTATTCCCATTAAGTTTTCAGCTTTAGAAACAGTGTATTTTTTTTCTGTAGTAAATGCTTCAAGTAATACTTCATTTGTTGATGAATTTTCAAATCTTATTCTGTATTTACTCACTCTATTTTTATATTTAGGGTCATCATCTGTATCTGCTCTATTATCATCTGTAATATCCCATGTTATAACAATTTCTTCCCCTAAACCATATAAGCTACCAGAATTTTCTTTTGAAGATGTAATATCTTTTAC
>JAAYPW010000085.1 GCA_012519615.1 Fusobacteriota bacterium | reverse complement strand
AGAGAAATTGCAAGAACCAATAATAAATCTAGATGATAGCATAATATTTAAATATGGTGAAAAATTTATTAGTATTGAGAGCTATATGCAAGATGTAGAGATTAGATATACATTAGATGGGACAGAACCTACAGAAGAGAGTTATCTTTATAGTGGAGAGATAATTATTGATAAAAATACAGTATTAAAAGCAAAAGCTTTTGCGGTTGGATATGAAGAAAGTAATACTGTAACTAGAAACTATAAAATAAGAGCAATGAAACCATATGCATCTGAGGATAAAGATACATATATTGATAGTATAGATATTTTTCTAAGTTCAGATGACCTAGATTCAACTATATATTATACATTAGATGAAGATAGTGTAAATGATAAAAGCAATGAATTTAAACCGACACATTTAATTAAGTATAGTTAAAACCTCTACTTTAATGTATGTAGCATATAAAGATGGTTATGAACCAAGCGAAATTGTAGAAAAAACATATAAAATACAAGTATCAGAACCATCTACTGATACTAAAGCTGGAACATATGAAAAATTTGTAGATGTTGTATTAACAGGAAAAAATTCGGATGCAAAAATATATTATACATTAGATGGAGAAGAACCAACAGATAAATCTGGAATTGAATATCAAAGAAATCAAATAATAAAAATAACTGAAACATCAACACTTAAATTCAGAGCATATAAAGATGGTTGCGAACCAAGTGAGATTGTTGAAATAAAATATGAAATTGTAGATAAGAAAGTATCTTCAGTAATACCAAGTAAAAAAAGTGATATTTACAAAGGGACTCAAAACATTGAACTAAGCGTTGATACAACAGGTGCCACAATATACTATACTTTAGACGGGACAATACCAACAGAGGAGAGTAATAGATATAATACAAGTATAGAGATATCAAAGACTACAACATTAAGTGCAATTGCATTATTCGAGGGGTATGCACCAAGTAATATAATTGTAGAGAGATATTTAATACAATCGGAAACGCCATCAGTACTTCCTATAAGTAAAAAATATAAAGAATCTGTAGAAGTAACATTAAGTGGAACTACAGGTACCTCAATTAGATATACATTAGATGAAACAGATCCTACAGAAACTAGTGAACTGTACATTGATAATTTTACTATTTATAAAAATACAATATTAAAGGCTATTAGTTTTAGAGATGGGTGTGAACCAAGTGAAATTGTAGAACGAGTATATAAAATACAGGTATCAGAACCATCTGCAAATAATAAATCTGGTGAATATGTAGAATCTGTAGAAATAATATTAACAGGAACTACAGGTAGTTCTATTAGATATACATTAGATGGAGAAGATCCAACAGATAAATCTGGAATAGAATATAAAACAGATGATATTATAACAATAACTACAACATCAGCACTTAGATTCATAGCGTATAAAGATGATTGTGAACCAAGCAATATAATAACAGAGGAATATACAATAATTGATAAAAAAGTATCATCAATTATATCAAATAAAAAAAGTGGTACCTATACAGATTCGCAGTATATTGAATTAAGTGTAAATGAAACAGGTGCTGTAATCTACTATACATTAGATGGGACAACACCAACAGAAGCGAGTAATAGATATAAACAAAGTATAGAGATATCAAAAAATACAACATTAAAAGCAAAAGCATTTTTAGAGGGATATACACCAAGTGATGTACTTACTTTAAACTATAATATAAGACCAATATCTCCAACAATGTCTAAGTCTAGTGGTGAATATGATTATAATTTTAAGAGTAAGATAGAGAGTAAAACGTATGAAGGGATAGAGATATATTATACAACAGATGGTAGTGACCCTACTAAAAGCAGTATAAAATATAGTGATGAGTATATAAACATTAATAAGACAACTACTATAAAAGCACGTTCATATGTTGATGGTATGGAACCAAGTGAAATTATGGAAATAAAATATATATTAAAAGTGAAAAAACCTATATTAAGTTCTGAGGGTGAAACCTTTACAGATGATAGTCTAACACTATGGATTAATGGAAATGATAACTGGAATGAGAGTAGAAAATGGAGTATGATAACATATTATACAACAGATGAAAGTGATCCAGTATCAACTGGTAATTATATGGATTATAGTTCAGGTGCTGCTATAGTTATTAAGGAAAATACTGTAGTAAAAGTGAGAACATTTTATGAAGATCCAACTGGAGCAGATTTGGTATTAGAGCCAAGTGACATAATAACAGCTGTATTTACAAGAAAATTAAATACGCCAACAATTAATCCTGGTGAAGGTTATCAGAAACTTTATCAGTCATATATGAGTTATAGTTTACATGGTAGTTCCGATGTTGAAATACGTTATACTTTAAATGGAGATGAACCAACAAGGAATAGTACTCTATTTACTTCTGATAAACCTATTGAGCTTACAAGAACAACTACTATAAAAGCACGAGCATTTAAAGATAATTGTGAATCAAGTGATATATTAGATTTTCCTGTAGAGTTTATAGTTGGTGATTTAAAATTAACTAAAGCTGAAGTTGCTGATGGAAAATATTCAGTGTCTTTAGAACCAACGATTACAACAGGTGCCACAATATACTATACTTTAGATGGTACAGAAGTTACAAAGAGTAGTACTAAATATACTCATGGTACCAGTATACCGATAACAGCACCAGCAACATTAAGGGCAAAAGGGTACAAAGATGGATTTACAGACAGTAAAGAATTAGTAGAGATCTTTTTTAAAGATTAAAAAAATAAAACACTCTATAACAGCTCATATGTTATAGAGTGTTTTTTACACATAATTTTAAAAATGTCATCTTAAACAAAAATATCAATATAGGTATGGATCAAAATACTAATTTTAAATGTATAATTTTATTTAAACATAATAATTAAAATTATATTACTTTTTTATAAAGTAAGAATATATTTATGTAGAAAAAAATAAAAGTGACTAATATTTCGTAGAGATATTGAATTAGGGAAGAAGAGGTCGAAAATCCTGCTATTTGGTTTAGTTCTTAAATAATCCATAATTATATTGTTAAAATATTGAAATTACGTAACATTCCTCTTCTAATATTTTTTATTATATTTTTTTAAGAATTAAGTTCTAAACTTTAAATTTAAACAATGTGAATCTATGTCCATTAGTGGATAAAATAATGTTTTTATCTCCTATTGCAAAATTATTGATATTTTATTTTTTACATATTATGTTCGTAAAAGTGTATAGCTCTATTTTAGAATTTATAAAATATATATTTTTAAATGAAATGAATATCTATATTTCAATAAAATAATATCTTTACTTATTTTTTCGTCTAAATTTCGAGAATTATAATTAACTTTTCTATGTATATTATTAAATTTTTAATAACATGGAAATAAATTATTAAATAATAAAATTAAAACTTGAATATATCCATTATTTTGTGTATAATTAAGGTATAAAGGGAAAATATGGAAATTAAATGAGGAAGGTGTAAGTAAATGAGACAAAATATTAAGGTAAAACTTGATGAACTAAAATTTTATGATGAAAAACCAATTGGGATTTTCGGAGCAAGGGCATCAGGGAAAACTATATTTTTCACTGTTTTATACGGTTTGAGCGGATTTAACACTGTAGATGAAAAATTTTCTGTAATATGTGATGAACCAGAAAGTAGAAAATATCTTAAAAAGAATTATAGCTATTTATTAGATGGGAAATTACCACCACGTACTGAGATTAATGATATTACAAAAATTAACATGAACTACTTTTATAATAATAGTAGCTATACTTTAAGAAGTTTTGACTTTGCAGGGGAATTACTAAAAGACCACTACGAAGAAACAGGGGATAAACATGATAAAGCTTTTTTAGAGTTACAAGATCAAATCTATGCATTTTTTGCAAACTGTAGCGGAATACTTGTATTTATAGAGCCAAATTCAAATAAAAAAGAGGGATTTGAAAGACAAACAGAAATTGATAAATTACTTGGATTCCTTAAGGACTATAAAGGAAAATGGGGATTTGATATTCCTATGGGACTTGTAATTACAAAATGGGATAAAGTAAGTGAAGATTTAAATAAAAAAACATATGAGGAAGAGGAGTATAAGGTAGAACAGTATGTTGCAGAGCATGATATATATAGAAATGTGTATTCTTTATTATCAGGGGTATCGAGCGAAGTTAAAATATTCCCAGTATCTGCTTTTGGTGAAGCAAAAGAAAAAGATCTTCCACCTGATGATTTAAAACCGTTTAATCTTTTCTTACCACTAGTTTGGATTGCTAAAACAAGAGATAAAGAGTGGAAAGATAAAATTATAAATGTATTAAAAGAAAAAATCGCAGAAAAAGACGCAAAAGAAATTGTTGATGTATTTAGAGAAAGTAATGATAATAAGGAACTGCTTAAAGAAGTAAATCTTGCATATAAAAAATATCTTAGAAATATAAAATCTAAAAGAAGCTTAATTATGGTAACAGTTCTTGTAGTTGTATTGGGATTAGGTTATTTAATAGGGAAACCACATATAAATAGAGCAATTGATATAAATAAAGTAAAAAAAGTTTCTAATACAAATGATAATACCGCAAAAATGGAAATATTAAAAAATTATTACGAAAAATATGGTAAAAAAGATGAAGTTGTAAAAAAATATTTTGAAGAAAATGAAGAGTTGTTTAAACAAGAGATAGAAAAAAATATAGAATTTCCAGATAAAAAAATAAAATATATAGATACATTCTTGGAAATTTATCCAGATAGTACTTATAGACTTGAGTTAGAAGCTTTAAGAGCTTATACAGCGTATAGAAAAGATATCGAAAATTCAAATAATAATTATGATAGATATCAAATTTCTAAAAACTTTATAAGAAGTTATCCGTATTATAAAAATCTTGAATCGGTAAAAGCAAATTATAATAACTATTTAAAATTAGCAGATAGAGAAAAATATCAAGAGATTGCTTCTAAAAATGTAATTACATCAGACAATGAAGAATTATTTAAATTAATAGAGCTTTACCTTTCAACAGAAGATTTCACAGAGTTTAGAAAAGAAGTAAATGAAATAAAACAAGCAATCGAGGAAGAAACACATTATCAAAGGATCGTAGAAAGTCTATCAAGTTATAATAGAAATTTAACTAAGGAGGGACTTAAGGATCTTGAGTTAAAAGCGAATAACTATATATCAAATACAATAGTGGGAAAGTATGAAAAAAGGGTAAAAGAGATACTAAAATCAGCTCAAAATATTGAAAAAGGGATAGAGATGGATACTGAATACCACTTAAAAAGTAGTAACCCAATAGAATCAAATAAAGTTGTATTAAAAGTGAATGTAAATAATAAAGATAGTTACTTAGAAAGAAAAAATACTAATGATACGGATATATATGTAGGAAGTATATATTTTAAAATAAATATTTTAACTGAATTTGATTTAACTCTATATGTAACCGATAAAAAGGGTGTGGAAAAGCAGTATTTTGCATCAGAAATTAAAATAAGCGATTTAAATAAACAAATAGCAATGAAATCAAAAAATAATGGCGATAGTATTGAGGTCAGAATAAGGATAAATGAAAATAACTTAAAAATAAAATAGGTGATGTATATTATGGAAATAAAATTATTTGTAAGAACACATAAAAAATCCTTTGGCTCAGTTATATATTATTCAAATAATCTTAAACCAGATGAAAAAGATAAGTTGGAAAATATAAAATATACAGAATATTCACCTGATACATCAGAAATTATCGAGATAACAAGAAAGGAATATTCTATATATTTCCTTACTTTTATTGGTGGTAAAGATGAGTTTGGTAGAGAATATCAAAGTGTCATATCTACAATATTTCCTTTTCAATTATCAGTATCAGATCTACTTAATCTCAAAAATATGTTTAACGAGATTATGAATGAAATGATAAAAGATGAATTTAATATTCAAAAAAAATATTTTATTGATATAAGAGGAATAGAAAATGATAGATATTCTGGAAATTTTTTTAATGAAGATAAAAATTTAAAGTTTGGGATTAATAATAAAAAAATACTGATTTTTGGTATAATATTGTGTTTTTTAATATCTCTAAATTTCATAGGATTAAAAATTTTATCTAATAGTAGATTAGATAAAAAAGTTATTGAATATAAAAAAATGTTAGAAAAAGTTAATTATGAAGAAAATTATGAAAAAAAATATAAAATTTACAAATCTTTCATAGAAAATGAGGAACTTTATGCAGATAAATATTTGGAAAAATATGAAAATATAGAGTATGAAAAGATTATTAAATATATAGAAAGTGGAAATGTAGATAGTGATAGAGCTATTGAGATGATAGATAATTATATTAAAGTATCAAAAAAAATAATCAATATACAAAGATTTGAGAATTTAAAACTAACTTTATATAAAAGTAATGAGGAGAAAAGATACCAAGTTGTTTTAAATAAGATAAAAGAATATAATGAAAATATTAAGCTAGTAAATCTTCAAAATGCAAAAAAAAGTGTTAAGGAGTATTTAAGTGATGAAAATTCTAAAAAAGAATATGAATTAAATAATATTTTAAAAAATATTGAATCTATTGAAAAAGGGATAGACATTTCTATGGAGATAAAAGTAGATGGTAATGTAAATTTTAAAGATAGAAAAAATGTGGAGTTTGTATTTATAACAGATAGAAATAAGGAATATAAAGTTCAAGCGCGTCTTGTAAATGCAGTTGGTAAGGAAATATATGTTGGCACATATAATACGAAAGTTAAACTAGATAGCCTCGTTAAGATAAAAGTGTATGAATTAAAAGATGCTAATAGAATACTTATATTTGATTTCATGGCAAAATATGAAGAATTAAAACAAGAATATGCTGTTACTAATAATAAAAATGAGGAATATTTTAGATTTAAAATATTAAATTATGGAAATAAATTTAATATAAAATATTAATAAATTGAATTATATTAGGTACTCTT
>JAAYPW010000084.1 GCA_012519615.1 Fusobacteriota bacterium | reverse complement strand
CTATCATAAATCACACTCTTGGTATCCAAAAGAGATAAGAATTATAAGAAATGATAAAGAGATACATTCATGGGAATCTGCACAATCTTTTAGAAGAATACCTAATTTTAATGGGATTAACTATAGACAACAGGAAAATACATATAAATTAAAAGTTGTGGAGTTAGATGCATATGTGTTTCATTATGGATGGGTTAGACCACCGGAATATATGCAGTCAAAGAAAAAAGCTCTTGATAAAATTCATAGTAACGAAGTGGAGAAAATATATAAAAATTTACCTGTTGAATTTGATTACGGACCATTAGATAAAATTGAAAAATTTTTTGAGACACATCCAAAAGTTATGACAAATTGGATAAGTAAATTTAATTGGGAAAAAAAATTGCAGTATAGTGGTAAAATAAATCCAAATAGAAAAAAACATAAACATGAGAGATTAAAATATAAGTTCATATCATTTTTAGAACAAAAGCTCTTATTTGGAAATCATATTGGAGGATTTAAAAATTATATTAAACTAAAAAAATAAGGTTGTGACTAAATAATGAAGATATTAATAATACATACAGCATTTATCGGGGATATTATTTTATCAACTCCGTTTATAAAAAAAATAAAGTCCACATATAAAGATGCAAAAATAGATTATTTAACAACTCCACTTGGTGCTGAAATCTTAAAAAATAACCCTTTATTAGATAAAATTATTGTTTACGATAAAAAAAACAAAGATAGGGGCATAATAGGTTTTTTTAGAGTTGTAAATAAATTAAGAAAAGAAAAATATAATACTACATATATACTTCATAGATATTTAAGAAGTACTTTAATTGGATTTTTCTCAAATATAAAAAATAGAGTTGGTTATAATTTAGCTACTGGAAAAATTTTATTAAATAAAAAAGTTATATATAATAAGGATGCTCATGAAGTGGATAGAATATTAGCTTTTGTAGATAATGCTTTATTTACTGAAAAAAAAATAGAGCTTTATCCTGGAATAACAGAAGTAGATAGTATTGATGAGATATTTAATAAGAATCAAATTTTAAAGAGTAATAAAATAGTTGTAATAGCACCAGGAAGTAAATGGAAAACCAAAATGTGGCCAATAGAAAGATATAATGAGTTAATTAAATCAATCACAGAACATCAAAAAGAAACTAAAATTATTGTTATTGGTGGAAAAGATGAGGAAAAACTTGATATTGTAAAACATAAAAATATAATAAATCTAGTAGGTAAAACAAGTTTATTAGAAACAGCAGAGATTATAAAAAGATCAGATGTTATAGTGACTAATGACAGTTCTCCAATACACATAGCATCTGCGTTTGATACTTATATAATTGCAATATTTGGTGCTACAGTGAAAGAATTAGGATTTTATCCTTGGAGTAAAAATAGTATTGTTGTAGAGAATAAAAATATTAATTGTAGACCATGTGGATTACATGGTGGAAATAGATGTAAGTATGGACATTTTAGATGTATGATGGATATATCTGTGGAAAAAGTATATAAAATTGTGGAAAATAGGGTGAAAATATGAAGGTGTTATTTATAAGATTTAGCTCAATTGGTGATATTATCTTGACTACCCCAGTTTTAACCGAATTTAAGAAAAAATTTCCCGATGCAGAAGTTGATTTTTTAACATTTACACATTTTCAAGATGCAATAAGTGGAAATAAGAATATAGATAATCTAATTTGCTTTGAAAAAGATAAATATAAAGGTTTTTTTGGAATTAAAAAATTTGTAAAGGAAAATCTTAAAAATAATAATTATGATATTGTAATTGATTTACACTCTAAAATTAGATCAAAATTAATAAGTTTATTTTTAAATAAAAAAACTTATACCTATAATAAACGGAATTTTTTTAAAACAATTCTAGTAAAGTTAAGATTATCTAAATATACGCCATGTGATACAATTGTAAAACGTTATTTTAACGCATTAGAAAAGTTTGATATTAAATATAGTGGGGAAAATCTGGAATTTAATTATTTTTTTAAAGATAAGAAGAAAGTAGATAAATACAGAGGTTCAATTGTATTAGGAGTCGGAGCATCAAAAGAGACAAAAAAATGGAAAAAAGAATATTTTTCTAAATTGTCTGAATTATTAAATAATTACTATAAAAGAGATATTGTAATCGTAGGAAGTAAAAGCGAGTATGAAGAGATACAATTTATTTGTAATGAAAATAAAGGTTACTGTTATAATTTAGCTGGAGAATTGACATTAAAAGAAACTGCTGCACTAATGAGTGAATCACTATTTACAGTAGTGAACGATTCAGGACCTTTTCATATTTCCAGAGGGGTAAAGGCAAAAACTTTTGTTATTTTCGGAGCTACATCTCCTAAAATGTTTGACTTTACAAATAATTCTACGCTTATTTACAGTAATGAGATATGCTCTCCTTGCTCGTTACACGGAGATAAAGCATGTCCAAAAGGGCACTTTAATTGCATGAATAATCTTACGCCGGAGATAGTATTTGAAAAAATATATAGAAATGTATAAAATAAAATTCGGCATGTTTTTAGACAACGTGCCGAATTTTATTTAAATAATTGTAATTGAAACCGTAATTATGCATTTAGTATTTTAGCTAATTTTGGGCTAAGTGTAGCTTCATTTTTTTTCAAAATTTTAACAAGCGTATCTTCATTTGCCCCTTTTATAGTTTTTAATACTTTAGTACAAACTTTAATTTGAACAGTTTGCCCTTTTAATGAAATTTTTGTTGATTGAAGATTTGGTTTCCAAATTCTTTTTGTTAGTCTATGAGAGTGGCTCACAAGATTACCAGTAACAGTACCTTTTCCACTAATTTCACATCTTCTCAAGTTATTCACCTCCTAAAAAATTAACGAATTGTATTTTACCATAAAAAT
>JAAYPW010000083.1 GCA_012519615.1 Fusobacteriota bacterium | reverse complement strand
GAAATGACTTGTACTGAGAATGGCGCGGTTCATCGTCTAACAGCGTGTAGCCGGTTCGGGCGGAGTACCGCCCTCTCCCAAATTGCCTTCGCTACACGCTACGGCAACTTCGGCTACACGCGGAACGGTAAATGTAGCTGTTTTATCAATGCTTGTTGGTAAAGGTCTAGGTTATAAAGAGGAAAACTTAATTGACCTTGCCAAAGGGGCATTAGTACACGACATTGGAATATTAGCTGCAATACCAGAGGAGATACTTCAAAAAAAGGAAAATCTAACTGGTGAAGAGATAAAAAAATATAAAGAACACGCAGAGATTGGATATAAACTTATTCGAAAAATGAGAAATATTAGCATTATGTCTGCACATATAGCATATCAGCATCATGAAAGATATGATGGAAGTGGATACCCACGTGAATTAAAAAAAGAAAAAATAACTGAATATGGGTATATTGTTGGACTTACAAATAAATACGATAATTTCGTAAATGGGATAAAGACAGAAAGTAGAATAACTGCAACTGCTGCAAGAGAATATCTTTTAATGGCACAAGATAATCTATTTCCAGAAAATATCGTAAAAAATTTTTTAGATAAAGTCCCAGCTTATCCCAATGGGAGCACTATACTGTTATCTGATAAAAGTGTTGCTGTTGTTATAAAGCAAAATAATGATAATTTATCAAGACCATTTATAAGAGTAATTGAAAAAGATGGTAAATCTCTAGAAAAAGGAATAGATATAGATTTAATGGAACATCATTCACTTTTACCAGAAAAAAGTTTATAATAAAAAACTATAGTTAATAGCTATGGTTTTTTTTTCAAAAAAAATAAAGGAAAATGAAATTAATATCTAATACTATATATATTAATTTAATCAAATATAATTTTTAAGGGTATAATAGTTTACATTATAAATATAAATGAAATATAAAAAAATAAAAAGATAAACTTTCCGTTGGTGAATATTACCAGCTCTTCTAAAAGTGGAACCTTTAAAAACACCAGAAAACAAATTGAATGGATTCACATGTAATGTATCGGTAAAAAAAGAAAATATAATTATTATAAATGTTAGGACCCACTCTTAAGTATTATTGCATAATATTTCTGTAAATTAATATTTATTACCTAAAAATTATATGTATTAGCAACTTTGATTACATTATAAAATAAAATGAAATTGTAAATGGCGAAACATACAGGATTAGAGGTTATTATATATTATGTTGGTAAAACTGTATGATTTTATTTTGAATTTATAAAGATTTAATATGAATTAATTTATATATAAAATTAAGATAATTGAATAAAGGGGGAATAAAAATGAACAAAAAAATTATAACAACAGTATTACTATTTATTTTAATATTTACATTAGGGTGTGGTGCGAAAAAAGAGTCGAAAGTTTTATATATTTACAACTGGGATTATTATATTCCAGAGGAAATACTTACAGAATTCGAAAAAAATTTTAATGTAAAAATAGAATATATAACATTTTCGTCTAATGAGGAAATGTATGAAAACATTTTAAAAAATAGTAATTTTGATATAGTATTTCCATCAGGAGACATAATACCCATGATGATTAAAAAAGATTTATTAGAAAAATTAGATAGAACAAAAATACCTAACTTTAGACATATAAATAGTGATATTCTTAAAAAGATAAATTTTGATACAGGTAATAAATATACAGTCCCATATATGATTGGTGCAGCAGGTATTGCAGTTAATACAAAATATGTAAAAAATTATAAAAAAGATTATTCAATATTTGAACTTTCAGAATATCAAGGGAAATCTACAATGCTAGATGATATGAGAGAAGTTATTGGAGCTGCTCTATCATCTTTTGGATATTCTGTGAACTCTATAAATGAGGTGGAACTTGAAGAGGCAACAAAAAAACTTGAAAAATGGGATAATAATATAGCTAAATACGATTCTACAACATTTGGAATAGAGTTTTCTGAAGAAAAATACTGGATCGCACAGTGCTATGCAGAGAATATTTTTTTAGAATTAAGTAATGATATGTCTGAAGATGTAGACTTCTTTATACCTAAAAATGGAGGGACTATGTATCTTGATAATATGGCAATCTTAAAGTTGTCAAATAATAAAGAATTAGCTTACAAATTTATTAATTTTATTCATGAACCCCAAAATTATGCTAAAATATGTGATTATTTACTAGTGCCATCTATAAATGATAGAGCAAATGATTTTCTAAAAGAGGAACCATTATACACTATTGATGAATTAAATAATTGCGAATTTATAAATTACTTAGGTGATGATCTTAAAAAATATGAAAAAATATGGGATAGCATTAGCAAACAAGAACAAGATTAACATTGAAACAGATATAGCAATAAATGGTTAATAAATAATCTTTTATGTATAAATACTAATCAAAATCTATTGACAAAATCTTAAAAAAAGTGTAATATATAAACATATTTTAATTTTACAATTTAATAAAATTTACAAATATAAAACATAAGGAGGAAGATATGAAAAAAACATTAGTAAGAATGTTACTTTTAATGTTATTTATTGTAGGAATTATGGGATGTGGAAAAAGTAAAGGTGAAGATGAATCAAGCGCGAATCTTAAGTCTATTCAATTTAATGTTGGAAAGATATCACCTAAATTTTCAAAAGATGTAGATAATTACACTTTAACTGTACCACTTGATACTAATAAAATTACTTTAACAGCAAAAGGTGCAAATGGAGATGCTACTATTACAGGTGATGGAGAGATTACCTTAACAGAGACAGAGACAAAAGTACTGATTTCTGTATTATCTGCAGATGGGACAACTACAAAAACTTATACAATTACTATAATTAAAAAGGAAATTGCTAATGATAATATACTGATAATTCATTATCTAAATGATGCTGGGATCTATACTGACCTTGCTGTATGGGCATGGGGTGATGGTACATATGGAGGAAACATAACAACTTGGCCACTTGGGGAGCCATTAGTTGGTACAGATGATTTTGGAGCAATCTTTCATATACCACTAACAAGTTCACCGAAAACACTAGGATTTTTAATAGTAAATACTCTTACAGAAAATAAAGAGATGACGGATATGGAATTTTCAGATTTTTCTATTTCTAAAGAGATATGGGTAATAGAAGGAAGCGAAACAATACACACTTCAAAACCTGACCTATCTTTTTTTACATCAGCTGAATTTATAACTAAAAATAGTATGTTATGTTCATCTAAATCTGATATTTCAGAAGATGCAGTTATTGAAGTATTTAGAGAAGGAGTGAAAGTAGATAGCTCTGAATATACAATTACAATATCAGGAAAAACAGCAACTATTCTTTTTGCAACAGAACAAAATATATCAGATGTATATGTTGTTACATTAGATGGTAGAGAAACAATTGGTTCAATTGGTAGAACATTATTAAATAGTGAAGAGATGGCTTATGATGGTGATGATTTAGGAGCTGTATTAAATGGTGATGGTACTGTTACTTTAAAATTATGGACTCCAGTAGCATCAAAAGTGGAAGTTATCTTATTTAATAAAGATAATCAAAATGAAGCTGTACTAACAGAAGGAAAATTACTACTTGAAAAAATGGAAAAAAATATATGGACAATAGTTCTTAATAAAGATAACACAGGAATATCTGATTTAGAGGGGTATTTCTATCAATATAAAGTTGTAAACTATGGTATAGAAAAAATAATTCTTGACCCATATGCAAAATCAATGGCATCATTTGATTACTTTGGTAAAAGTAATGGTGGTGACAATGTAGGTAAAGGTGCTTTTGTTGATGTAGCAAAAGTAGGACCAGCTGTATCATCTATTGGAATATCAAATCTACATGATAAATCAAAAGGGATTGATATGGTTGCGTATGAAGTACACACAAGAGACTTTACAATTGATACAGATGTTGAAAATCCAGGTACATTTACAGGATTTAAAAACTTTACAAAAGGATTAAATCATTTACAAGATTTAGGAATTACACATATACAAATATTACCAGTACATAATTTCTATACTGTAGATGAAAAAGATAAAACATATTTAACTGCAGCAGATGCAGATGGATTTGAGACAAATTATAACTGGGGATATGATCCACATAACTACTTCACATTAGAAGGTTGGTATTCGACAAATCCAGAAGATCCATATTCAAGAATAAAAGAATTTAAAGAGTTAATCGCTGAATTACATAGTAGAAATATTGGGGTAATTATAGACGTTGTATATAATCATACATTTAAACATACTATATTAAATGATGTAGTACCTGGTGTATACCATAGACCAGCAGGTAAAGCGGTACCAGTAGGGGATCCAGCAGTAGCTAGTGAAAATCCAATGACTAGAAAATTAATTGTTGATTCAATAAAATTATATGTGGAAGAATATGGTGTTGACGGATTTAGATTTGACCTTATGGGATTCATGGATATAGAGACAATGAGAGCAATAAGAAAAGCTGTGGGACCTAATATTATTTTACAAGGGGAAGCATGGGATTTCACAGACTTACCAGCTGAAACAAAAACTGTAAAAGGTGCATATAACTATCCACACGAACTTAATATTGCTGCATTTAATGATACATCAAGAGATTCATATGCAGGAAATCATGAAGGAAAAGGTTTTGTAAGTGGTAACGGTGCAGATATTTTAAAAGTAAAAGCTGGAATAACAGGAAATATTACTGGATTTAATAATCAAGGTAAATATGCAGCTATAATTCCTAGTAAATATGATTATGACTTATTTGCAAAAGATTCATTAGAATCAAACTTACAATTTTTAACAATACATGACGGATTTACTTTATGGGATAAAATAAATTCATCTGTAGAAGCAGTAGAAGATGGAACAACTTATGAAGAGAAAGTAGCTAAGAAAGTGGCAGCATTTAAACAAGCTACAGCAATGCTATTTACATCTCAAGGAAAAGTAATTATACATGGTGGTATGGAGATAGCAAGAACAAAACCACTTGCATCAGCGAAAGATTCTGAACCACATAGAGTTAACCAAAATGATAAAAATATAGTTGTAGATACAAAAGATACAACTCCATTAAAAAATAAATTTCATGAAAATAGTTACCGTTCAGTAGATGATACAAATAAATTTAGATGGGATAGAAAAGATAGAGAACCATATAAAGGGATATATGAGTATACAAAAGGATTAATTGAATTAAAAAGAGGAATTCCTTTATTAAGAATGGAAACAGCTAATGAAATTAAAAAGAATCTTACTTTCATAGGTGAAGTTGAAGAGGAGATCGAATCAGCAGGATATACTTCTTGGGATGAAGTACCAGAGCTAACAATTGTATTTAGAGGGATAGATATGTTAGATCTTGATGAAGATGGAATTTTATATCCTGTGGGAGAGATTGCAGAGATAGTAGACAAAGTAGTTGTAAAAGATGGTGCATTCCAAATTAAATTAACTAAAGAGGATTTAGAAACTATTAATTATACTGCATGGGGAGATGCTGATTCATTAAACTTTAAATTCCAAACTATAAGTGGTGATTGGGATTTAACTTATCCACAAGCTCCAAATGTAGTTATTGATTTAAATAAAATTGGTGAGAAAAACCTAATGCTAGTTGAATTTGCAGATACAACTAGAGATGTAAAAGTTACAGCAGTAAGTAATCATGTATCATTTGACACAGTACCAGAATTAACAGTATACTTTATTAATGCACCAGATCATTCAAAAGGTAAAACTGTATGGATGATGGGGGAAGTGTATCCATCAGAAACTATTATGACTATGGATGCAGGTACAAAACCAACTAAAGATGAGATTATAGCATATTATGGTGCAGATAGTAACTGGGCAAAAGGGATTGAACTGGATGAAAATGGAAATGGTAAATTTGTGTTTAGTAAAGAAGATATTACAAACTTTAATTTAGGCGCATGGGGTAACGGCGGAGATATAGATTTTGCATTAATTTCTACTGCTGGTATAGATGACAAATGGCCTGAATCGTATAGTGGAATGGGTAAAAATGTAATAAAAGTTGGAAATATAGAAGAAGATAACTCTATAACGATAGATTTATCAATAGTTGACCATGCTCCAGGTGAAGGCGCAGGTTCATTATTTGTAGCATACATACTAAAAGATGCATCAGAAGAGTATATAGTTGTGCATAATGCTGAAGATCACTTAATAAAAATAGAAGATGCAATGATAGAAGGTTCTTTAGAAGATGGAGACTGGATTGTATTATTAGATAGCGATGAAGCAAATATAAATGGTGTTTCTAATGTAGATGCAGGGATAACAGTAGTTGATGGAGAGATAACAGTACCAGCTAATACGTCAATTATACTTAAAAAACAATAATATAAACTAAATAAGAAACAATAAAAGTAGAAAATAGCTCAGAAATTAAGTTTTCTGGGCTATTTTTGAATAGTTTTTAACCAAAAATGAAAATAAATTGCTATATTAATATTAAATTTATATAAAACATAAGGAGGGTGTAAATTGAGAAAAAATGTTAAAAAAAATTTTATGTCGAGGGTTTTAATTTTTATTGTTTTACTATTAATTTTTACTTTTGGTTGTCAAAAAAATGATAAAGCTGATATAGCTAATGGTGTAAATCTTGTAAGAAATAATTCAAAAGTTATTATTACACCAATTGAAAGTGACTTATTGGGGATTGAGTTTTCAGTATCTGGAGAAATACTGGATAATTCTGTGGAGGTCCTTGATAATGGAACATTAACAATTGTAAAACGTTACGAAAATGAGACAATAATCTCTATTGCAAGTAATGGAGTAAGTGGGTTAGGTGTTGTTTTAAATAATATAGATAGTAAAGTTATTGTAAAAGCTTTACAAAAAGTATCAAATATGAGTGTTAATGATCTCAATATTAAAAGAGTCGGAGAAAAACTATTAGGAGATTTTAATCAAGATAATATTGTTGATATTGCTGATTTTATTATGTTTTCAGAAAGTTTCGGAAAATCAAATTTAATGTATGATATTGGACCAGCAACAAAAGGTAGTGGAAATTGGAAAGATATTTACTGTTTTTCAGCACCAGATGGGGTAATAGATTTAAATGATTTGGTTGTATTTGCTGGAAATTATGGTAAAATAGGTCTAACTGAATTACCTATAGTGGTAGATGCTATTACAATCATAGGTAAAAACAGTATTGAAACAAATGTGAAAATAGGAGATACAAAAAACTTATCAGCTGTAGCTAGTTTAAGTGATAATACTTCTACTAGTAATAACATTCGTTGGGAGTCGACAAATACTCAAATTGCAACTGTTGTAAATGGAATTGTTACTTTTTTAAACGAGGGAACAGTAACTATTAAAGCAAGTTCTCAAGATAAAAGTGATTCAATTAATTTTATTATAACAAAAAAAGAAGATGAAAAGCCTAAAGATCCAGAAGAACCTGAAATTCCTGAAAATAATGATGTAAATATATATTATTACTCAACAACAGGTGCTCCAACAATATGGGCATGGGAATTAAACGGAAAATCTATAAGTGAATTAATGGGATATACTTGGGCAGGACAACCTACGATGGAGAAAGTACCAGGTGCTGATAATTGGTATCTATTTACAATACCAGAGAATATTGGTCCTTTTGATAAATCGTTATCGATAAAATTAAATCAAACATTAGAATTAACAAAACCATCTGTAACTACAGGATGGTATAAAGATGGTAAATGGACAGACAATAATCCAGACGGTCCACAAATACCAACTATATCACCAAGTCCAGCAGGTGCAAGTTTCACATCTGCAACTGTGTCTGTTACATTAAATATACACGGTACAAATGTAACAACAATGAAATATACTTTAGACGGTACAGATCCTAAGACAAGTAGTACAGCAGTTAGCTTTACATCAGGCACAAAAATAACTATTGGATCAGATATGGATTATGGTAGTTCTAAAACTCTTAAAATTTATGCATTAAATAGTGAAGGGGAAGTTAACAAAAGTTATGTATATAATAAAGTAAAAGAGGTTATAGTTCCAACAGGTCTAGGAGCACTTTATACGAATACTGCAACAGTATTTAAAATATGGTCGCCAGATACATCAAATGTAGTTGTTAACGTAGCAGGGACAGATTATACATGTACAAAATTACCTGATGAAAATGGTTATACAAATGTATACGGTGTAACTGTAAATGGGGATTTACATTTAACAGAATATCAATTTAAAATAAAAGGGAAAGCTGTAAGAGACCCATATGGTGTAATGATTAATAAAAATAATAAGAAAAATATTGTAATAGATATGTCGAAAACTGAACCAGATGGCGGTTGGGTAGAAAAACCAGAATTTATTAATAGAGAAGATGCTGTAGTATATGAAATACACGTAAGAGACTTTACGTTGGATAGTACATCAGGGGTATCAGAAGCAAATAGAGGGAAATACCTAGGAATGGTAGAAACTGGTACAACATATAATGGAGTGAAAACTGGAATTGACCATTTAAAAGAGATGGGAGTTACACATGTACAACTTCTGCCAATATACGATTTTAGTACAGAAATGTATAACTGGGGATATGATCCAGAAAATTACAATATACCTGAAGAGCAATATTCAGCACATGCAGCTACAGAATATGTAAAAAGAATTAAAGAGTTTAAAACAATGATAAATGAGTTCCATAGAAATGGGATTAGAGTGGTAATGGACGTTGTATATAATCATACATACGGTGATGAAATGTTTGAAGATATTACATTACAATATTTCACTGGAAATGATGACTCTGGTTGTGGAAATGGAATAAACACAGGTGTACCAATGGTAAGTAGATTTATCCGTGATTCACTAGAATTTTGGGTGAAAGAGTATAATATGGATGGATTTAGATTTGACTTAATAGGGATATTCCATTATTCAGCAGTAAAAGAGTGGGGAGAATATCTAAATGTACAAAAATATCCTAATAGAAATTTATTAATGTATGGAGAACCATGGAATGGTTACTGGTTAGAAGACCCAATTGAAAATCAAAAAGTAAGAATGGGATCAGTACCTGCAATTGCTAGTGGTCATATTGGAGTATTTAATGGAAAATATAGAGAAGATATAAAAGGTGATAACGACGGTAAGAGAATGGCGTATATGTTCAATCAACCAACTTCATGGTGGGGAGCAATTGCAGCAGGGATGCGTGGATCATTAGTTGCCACTAAGAGTACAAATGTATTGCCTGATATGTGGGATAGTATGTTTGCATACGATCCAGAACAATCAATTAACTATATCTCGGCACATGATAACTATTGTTTATGGGATAAAATTGTTTATTCAGGTGCTACAGGAGGCGCAACTGGTTATGCAGGAAGAGTAGCTAAATTTGGTATAGGTATGATTCTAACATCGCAAGGAGTTCCGTTTTTACATGGTGGAGATGAAATATTAAGATCGAAAGTATATAATGGAGATTGGAAATATGCACATAATACATACAATGCACCAGATGCCTATAATAAAGTATATTGGAATTTAAAAGTAGAAAATAAAGGGATATTTGATTATCACAAAGATCTAATTAAAATAAGAAAAGAAAATCCAGGATTACGTCTTACAACATGGGATGAAGTGAAAAGTAGAATGAAAACAGAGATAAATCATGCTAGTGCTGGGACAATTCATTGTGTAAATAATAGTTCATTACCAGATAAAGTTGTAGTTAGTTATTATGATAATGATAACAATGTAAATAACGGATATGAATTGGCTGTAGTATATAATCCAGGAAATGATTTTAATATCTCATTACCAGATGGAAATTGGGTAAAAATATTTGATGCAAATGGAGCAGTTAATAAAACAGATAAAAAATGTGAAGGAACAGCAGTTACAATATTTAAAAAACAATAAAATTTTATAAAATAAAAGGGTAGATTCTGTAAATTGGATCTGCCCTTTATCAATTTAGAAATACTTGACAAATTGGATAAACTAATATATAATAAATTGTATACAATATAAATTAAAAAAATTAAATATAAAATAGGACTACCTCTATCGTTGTACCTGCCTCCAAAGAGCATAATTGAAACAACGAAGACATATTGATTACGGTTTTTCTAGGGGTACCCCTTGTGGGTACCCAAATAACGGTGATTAAATTTATAACATAATAAACAAGGGCAAAAACAAAAAATAAAATAAAAATATAAATTAGCCACGGATATACACGGATTAAAAGCAAGAGATAAAAACATCACAAGTTTATTTTTATTTAAAAATGTAAATATAAAACATTTATTACTTTTTTTAATTCAAAATAAATTAATATATTCTTACTTTTTTTCTACAGCAAAAAAAAGTAAGCAAAAAATGCCGCGTGCCGGATCTACATTCAATAATTTTCTAAACTCAATTTCTTAAAATTGCATAACTCACTACGTTCAAACAATGCAATTT
>JAAYPW010000082.1 GCA_012519615.1 Fusobacteriota bacterium | reverse complement strand
TGTAAAGTAATATAATATTATAATAGAGTGAAAAGGAGAAGAAAATGGAAAATAATGAAAAAATCAAGGAACAGGAAACAAAACAGACTGGAAAAGTAGAAACTAAAGAAGATATCAATGCTGAACAGGTAAAAGAATTTGTAAAGAAGAAATTTAAATCAGCAAGTATTTTTAATTTTGACAAAATGCTTACACCAATATTTATTAAATGGATATTTATTTTTAGTTTAATAGTAATATTTATAGCAGGTATTGTTATGATTACGAAAGGTGCAACAGCTAGATATGGTGGTGGCGGACAAGTTATTACTGGGTTATTAACTATGATTATTGGTCCACTAGTAGCAAGAATCCAATGTGAACTATTTATAGTGATATTTAAAATTCATGAGTCATTAGTAATTTTAAGAGATAAAAAATAATAATAATTATATAAAAAGGTAGATAATGTTTCTACCTTTTTTATTACAGGAAAATTCTAATTTAAAATTTTATTTTTATTTTTAAATTTAATCGTTAATAAAAAAAGCATGTATTTGATCTAACTTTTAAATATTGCGGAATCATATTATAAGATTATTGATATTATGCAATATTCCTTCGTATTAAATCAATGAACCCAGAAGGAGTTTGTTTAGATTATTATTATTATTATTATTATATTGTAAATTCTCTCTATTTTAATCTGATTTTATACACATTATATAATAAAAAATGTATAACATTTATATAATAAAAAACATAAGAATAAAAACATAAGAGTAAATCCTATTAATACTTAGGATAAAATAAAATATTGAAATTGTTATATAATTATGGTATAATATTAATTATATAATGAATGAGTAAAAAAGGAGAAAGATTATGAGTAACATATTGGAAAGTCTAAATCCGGAACAAAAAAAAGCTGCTATGACTATAGAAGGACCGCTTCTTATATTAGCAGGTGCTGGAAGTGGAAAAACAAAAACAATAACTCAGAGAATTGCGCATATGATTAATGATTTAGGAATTGACCATACTGAAATTTTAGCCGTTACATTTACAAATAAAGCTGCTGCAGAGATGAGAGAAAGAATAGCTTTGCTTGTAGGAGAAAAAGCTAAATATATGACAGTGGCTACTTTTCATTCGTTTGGTGCCAGACTTTTAAGATCATATAGTGAAGAGATTGGATACGGTTCAAATTTCAATATATATGATTCAGGTGATCAAAATAAGATTTTAAAAAATATTATGAAAAATTATGATGCAGAGAATGATATGTTTAAACCTAAAAAAGTTATTAGTAAAATATCAAATTTAAAAGAACAAGATATTAGTCCAAATGAGTATGTTAAAATGGCATCTAGTTTTTACGAAAAAACTATTGCAGAAGTTTATGAAAAGTATCAAATTGAACTAAAAAAAAATAATGCAATGGATTTTTCAGATATTCTTGTTAATACCAAATTATTACTTGAAAAGAAAGACATTCTTGATAAAGTACAAAAAAGATACAAATACATAACTATAGATGAATATCAAGATACCAATAAAATACAGTATGATATTGTAAATAAAATTGTAGAAAAACATAAAAACCTATGTGTTGTTGGTGACGAAGATCAAAGTATATATGGATTTCGTGGTGCTGATATAAGAAATATCTTAAATTTTGAAAATGATTATAAAAATGCTAAAGTTATAAAATTAGAGAAAAATTACCGTTCTACCGAGACAATATTAGGTGCTGCAAACGAATTAATTAAAAATAATACTACATCAAAAGGGAAAAAATTGTGGACTGACAGTGGCGAAGGTGCCAAAATAAAATTATTTGAAGGGGAAGACGCTAGAGAGGAAGCTTCTTATGTAGTTAAAGAGATTAAGAAACTATCAGAAGATAAATTTTCATACAAAGATTTTTGTATATTATATAGAACAAATGCACAATCAAGAGCTTTTGAAAATGAGTTTAAAATAAGCGGTGTTCCATATAAAATATTTGGTGGGATGCAATTCTATCAACGTAAAGAGATTAAAGATATTTTATCATTTTTTAGTTTAATAAATAATATAGAAGACAATATTAGTTTTATGAGAATTGTTGATTTTTTCTGCCAAGGTGTCGGTGAGAAAACAATTGAAAAATTAGAAGAGTATGGTATAGAAAATAATATTTCACTATACGAAGTTCTATGTGATATAGATAATGTAAAAGGTGTAACAGGAAAAGGGAAACTTAGTTTAATTTCACTAAGAGATATTATAGAAAAAGGGATAGAATTATCAAAAGAAAATGGATTATCGAAAATATTTGATATGATATTAGCAGAAACTAAATACGTAGATAAATTAAAATTACAACAAGAGGACGATAAAATATTAAATATATATGAATTGAAAAATAGTATACATGATATAGAAAAAACAAACGAGAATATCACATTGTCTGAATACGTAGAAAATATAAGCCTAGTAAGTGTCGTAGATGATTTAGATGAGGATACTAATTATGTAAAAATGATGACAATACATAACTCAAAAGGTCTAGAGTTTCCAGTTGTATTCATAGTAGGGATGGAAGACGAGTTATTTCCTGGTAAATCGCACAATATGGATGACTATAAAATAGAAGAGGAACGTAGATTATGTTATGTTGCAATTACACGTGCAGAGAAACGACTTTATCTAACACATGCACGTTCAAGAGTATTATACAACACAATGTCAAATATGCGTGAACCATCAAGATTTATATATGAGATCCCATCAAATTACTTTGAAACTGAAAAAATATACATGGATATGAGAGGATATAGAAATAATAGCGTTAAAAACTTTTCTGATTTTAAATCGCCGGTTGAAAATAAAAAAGATACTATACCAGATGACTATATGTATCAGGTAGGTCAATATCTTACACATAAAAAATTTGGTGAAGGTAAGGTAAAGCATATTGAAATCGATAAAGATAAAATTAAGATATTTTTTCCAGGTTTCGGTGAGAAAGAATTTAAAAGTTCTGTATTAAATAAATTTTTAGTATAATTATATTTTAAATAGAAAGGTGGTGAAAATCTGCTAACTAAAAATATTAGTTAAAGGTTTATTATCTAATATTTTATGCAAGGATTATTCTATATAAAATGAGAGATTATATTAAATATAAATACTAATTTTATATATTGGAAATAAAATTTTATAACAAAATTTTGTTAGCAGAGTTAAAATGTGTAAAAGAAAAACTCTCCTTAAAGAGATAGAATATGAAGGAATTGGACTGCATAAAGGTGAAAAAATTAAAATGAAACTTATACCTGCCAAATCTAAAACGGGGATAATTTTTAAAAGAGTAGATTTACCTGAAAATAATGAGATTACTCTAGATATAAATAATTTATTTGATCTTAATAGAGGTACAAATCTTCAAAATGAGTTTGGTGCCAATATATTTACAGTTGAGCATTTTTTATCATCTTTATATATTTTTGGAATAACAGACCTTATAGTAGAAGTAGATGGTAATGAGATGCCAATAGGTGATGGAAGTTCACATAATTTTGTAGAGACAATAGATAAAGTTGGTGTAAAAGAATATGATGAACTTGCAGATGTAATTGAAATTAATACGCCTATATATGTTTCAAATGGAGATAAACATATTGTAGGGTTACCTTATGATGGATATAAAATCACATATGCAGTTAATTATAATCATAGCTTTTTGAAATCACAATTAGCTGAATATGAGATTAATAAAGAGAATTTTATAAATTTAATTGGAAATGCAAGAACATTTGGATTTGATTATGAAGTGGAATATCTTAAAAAAAATAATCTTGCTCTAGGTGGTAGCTTAGATAATGCAATTGTGGTGGGGAAAGATGGTGTCCTTAATCCGGAAGGATTAAGATATGAAGATGAATTTGTAAGACATAAAATTTTAGATTTAATAGGAGATTTAAAAGTACTAAATAAAAATATAAAAGGGCATATAATTGCAATAAAAGCAGGACATGCTATTGATGCGTTATTTGCAAAAGAATTACATAAAAAATATGGAGGGGATAGTTAATATGATTGATATTTTAGGAATTATGGAGATAATACCACACAGATACCCATTTTTACTGGTGGATAGAATAATTGAAAAAGAAGATGGACAAAAAATTGTTGGAATTAAAAATGTAACTATGAATGAAGAATTTTTTCAAGGGCATTTTCCAGGACATCCAGTTATGCCAGGAGTTTTAATTGTTGAAGGATTAGCACAAACATTAGGGGTGCTTATGATGACACCAGGAACAGTTCCTTATTTTATGTCAATTGAAAGTGCAAAATTTAGAAGACCAGTAAGACCAGGGGATCAATTAAGATACGAATTAGAAGTATTAAAAGTAAAAGGTAAAGTTATTAAAGCTGCTGGTAAAGCAACAGTTGATGGAGTTACAGTTGCTGAAGCTGTACTTATGTTTTCAATAGTAGAGAAGTAGAGGTGAGATTATGAATATTCATCCTACTGCGATTGTTTCAAATAAGGCTATAATTGAAAAAAATGTTACAATTGGACCTTTTTGCATAGTTGGTGATAATGTAAAGATTGGTGAAGGTACAGTTTTAAGAAGTCATATTGTTGTAGAAGGAGATACTACAATTGGGAAAAATAATGATATTTTTTCTTTCGTATCAATAGGGGTAAAACCACAAGATCTAAAATATGATGATGAGGATACAAAAGTTGTAATTGGAGATAATAATCAAATAAGAGAGAGTGTGACAATACATAGAGGTACCACACATTCATATATTACAAAAATCGGTAGCTATAATTTACTTATGGCGTATTCTCACGTTGCACATGATTGTATTGTAGGAAATAATTGTATTTTAGCAAATACTGCTACTCTTGCAGGACATGTAATACTTGGTGATTATGTGATAGTTGGGGGATTAACTCCCGTACATCAATTTGTGAAAATTGGTTCACACGCTATGATAGGTGGTGCTTCAGCAGTTAATCAAGATATTTTACCATTTATGATGGCAGAAGGAAATAAAGCTACAATTAGAGGGATAAACAGTGTAGGCTTAAAAAGAAGAGGATTTACTGATGAACAGATAAATATAATTAAAGATGCACACCGCATTATTTTTAGAGAGAAAAGAGCTCTAATAGATGCAACAAATTTACTAATTGAGAAATATCCAGATTGTGAAAACATAAAATATATTTTAAAATTTATAAATGAAAGTGAAAGGGGAGTATGTAGATAATATGGAAAAAATTGCCATAATCGCTGGAAACGGAAACTTACCTTACTTTTTTTACGAAATTGCTAAAAAAAAGGGACATGATGTTTACGTAATAGGTTTATTTGATACAGTGAATGAAAAATTAAAAGAAACACCAAATTATGTTCAAATGAATATAGGTGAAATAGGAAAATTAATAGGTTATTTAATTTTAAATAATATTGAAAAAATTACAATGTTAGGTAAGGTTGAAAAGAGTCTAATTTTCCAAAATTTAAAACTAGATGACACATTTAAAATGATAATCAGTGGATTACCAGATATTAAAGATGAAACAGTAATTTTTGCTGTAATAAATGCACTTAAAGAAAGTGGAATTGAAGTATTACCACAAAATTTCTTAATAGATGATCTATATGCAGTTGAGAAATTATACACAACAAATATAGCTCCAGATGAAAATGATGAAATTACAATTAAAATGGGAATTGAAGCGGCAAAGGCTCTTAGCAGAGTGGATGTTGGTCAAACTGTTGTACTTAAAAATAGAGCTGTAGTGGCGCTTGAAGCTGTGGAAGGAACAGATGAAACGATAAAAAGAGCATATAATTATGCTGGAAAAGGTTGTATTATAGTAAAAATGGCAAGACCACAACAAGATATGAGAGTAGATGTACCAACTATTGGTATTGATACAATAAATAATATGATAGAAATTAATGCAAAAGGTATTGTTATAGAGGCAGAAAAAATAATTTTCCTTAATCAAGAGGAAGTTATTAAAAAAGCTGAAGAAAATAATATATTTATTAAAGGGATAAAAGTAATATAAATTAAATAATAAAAATAATCGGCAAGTAAAATTTAATTTAAACTTGCCGAATTCAATTTATATAATGTTGGAGGAGATAATGAAGTATTTTTTTATAACAGGAGAAATTTCAGGTGATTTACACGGCGCATACCTTATCAATGAATTAAAAAAACATAATAAAAATATAAAAGTATATGGTGTAGGCGGGAAAAACATGGAAAATGAGGGAGTGGAGATAATTCAAGATATTTCTGAACTTGCAATAATGGGATTTTCTGAAGTGATAAGAAAATATTTATATTTAAAGAAAAAAGCTAATGATTATATAGAATTTATAAAGAAAAATAATATAAAAAACATTGTATTAATCGATTATGGGGGATTTAATTTAAGATTTTTAGAAATGATTAAAAGAGAAATAAAAGATATAAAAGTATTTTATTATATCCCACCAAAATTATGGGTTTGGGGGAAAAAACGGATTAAAAAACTAGTAAAATCAGATCACATATTAGTAATTTTCCCGTGGGAAGTATCTTTTTATAAACAATATAATATAGATGTAATCTATTATGGTAATCCATTTATAGATAAATATAAAATTGAAAATAAGGATGAACTTAAACATATATTACTTCTACCAGGAAGTAGGGATCAAGAGATAAAAAAAATAATGCCAATATATATTGACATTATAAAATCGGAAAAAGATAAAAATTTTATCATTAAATTTGCAAGTGAAAAAGATAAGAAAAATTATATTAAAATTATTGATAAATATAGTAATGTATCTATATGCGACGATAAATTAGAGGCGTTATCTAAAAAAGCT
This sequence comes from Fusobacteriota bacterium, assembly GCA_012519615.1. Classification (GTDB taxonomy): domain Bacteria; phylum Fusobacteriota; class Fusobacteriia; order Fusobacteriales; family JAAYPW01; genus JAAYPW01. Next base: position 14,817 of record JAAYPW010000082.1, on the reverse strand, counting down.
AAACTTGCAATTGCAGTATCAGGAACAGTTACATTTGAACTAGCATTATTAGAAGTACCAATGGTCGTTGTATATAAAGCATCTATTATAAATGAGATAATAGTAAAATTATTTATAAAATTAAAATATGTATCTCTTCCAAATATTGCAATGGATGAGATGGTATTTCCAGAATTATTACAAAAAAAGTGTAATCATAAAGAAATACTAAAATCATTAGATTATATTGATAAAAACTACAATTTTTTAATAGAAAAAATAAAAACTATGAAAAAAAATATGAATAATAGTGATATTATGAGAAAATATTCAGATTTTATAGTAGAAAATTCAATTAAATAAATTATGTTAGAGGGAGAAAAATGGATAAAAATTTAAAAAAAGCACTTAGGTATTTAAAAAAATATATATGGTTATCAATACTTACAATTTTCATGTCAGCAATTGTATCTGCTTCAAATGCTGCTCCGGTTTGGTTCATACAACTTTTAATTGATAAAGTGCTAAAAACAAAAGACTACAAAACTTTGTATATAATTGCGTTTTCTATGCTTTTTGTATCAATTATAAAAGGATTTAGTATGTATATTAAGGAATATTATTCAAGTTATATCTCAAATAGTATAATTTATGATGTAAGAAAGGATATGTTTTCTAAATTACAAGATTTATCAATGAAATTTTATAAAAAAACAGAATTAGGGGAATTAGTAGCAAAATTTATTAATGACGCTGAAAAATTTCAAACTGCTATTAATAAAATGTTTCAGGCAATTCCTAAAGTTCTTACAATACTTATTTTACTTGGTAAAGTATTCTTAATTGACTGGAAACTAGCTATTGTTGCTTTATGCATAATGCCCTTACTAAGTACAATTATGAAAAAATTCTCGAAAAAATTAAAAAATCGTGGTAAAACAATTCAAGTCGAGATAGGATCGATTACATCATATTTAACAGAGATAATATCAGGTATGTTTATTGTGAAAGCATTTGCTTCTGAAGAATATGAAATTAATCGTTTTAAAGAAAAAAACACTGCAAACTTAAATGCTGCCATTAGAAGTACTCGTGTGAAAGCACGTGTAACGCCAATTGTAGATTTTTTTAATACAATTTTAGTAATTGGGATTATGATATATGGTGGAGTACAAGTAATAAATGACAATATCACTTCAGGAGAATTATTTGCATTTTTAACTGCCCTTGGTTTAATATACGAACCTTTAAGATCACTTGTTTCTACTTATAATGATGTACTTACTTCAAAAGCGTCAATTGATAGAGTTATGGAAATTTTAGATTATGAGGTGGATATAAAAGAATCGGAGCATCCTATTTTAGACTTTAATTCTAAAGGAGATGTTAAATTAAAAGATGTATGCTTTAAATATGAAGCTGATGGTAAAGAAATACTTAAAAATATCAATATAGAAGCAAAAGAAGGGGAAATTATTGCATTAGTAGGACAAAGTGGAAGTGGAAAAACAACCTTGGTAAATTTAATACCCCGTTTTTATGATGTGGATAGCGGCGAAGTGCTAGTAGATGGGATTAATATTAAAGATATAGCAAAAAAATCTCTAAGAGAAAATATAGCTATAGTTCCACAGGATACGTTTCTTTTTAGTGGTACTATTTATGATAATATATGTTATGGTACAAGTGGTAAAACAACAAAAGAGATTGAAAATGCAGCAAAAATGGCAAATGCATTTGAATTTATTAAAGAGTTACCAAACGGATTTAATACCGAGGTGGGTGAAAGAGGGGTATTACTTTCTGGTGGACAAAAACAAAGAATCTCAATTGCAAGAGCTCTACTTAAAAATCCGAAAATACTTATTCTTGATGAGGCTACATCAGCTCTTGACACCGAATCAGAAAAATTGGTACAGGAAGCACTGGATAAACTTATGAATAATAGAACAACATTTGTAATTGCACACAGATTATCAACAATTTTTCATGCTGATAAAATTATCGTTATGAAAAATGGTGAAGTTATTGAAATGGGAAAACACATTGAATTAATACAAAAAGATGGTGCTTATAAAAAGTTGTATGATACTCAATTTAAATAAAATAGAGGTGATCTAAATAAAAAATATTATATTTGTAGCTTTTTTTATGTTAATTACATATTTCACTGCAAACTTATATGTGATTTCAAAATTAACAAATAGTCCTATATTAGAGAGTAAAAATATCATATGGAAATTCTCTCTAATTTTAATAAGTTTTATATACATATTTATTAAGATATATTTAAAGTATTTTGATACTAATATATTTATTTTATACTTAAATTATATTGGCTCGTTTTATTTAGCATTAATAAATTATCTTTTATTCATTTATATTTTTATAAATATAATTTCTATTTTAAATAAAACTATAAATATATTTAGTTTTACAGAATATAAATTTTATATGTATGGCACAATCTTTGCAGTATTAATAGTATTATTAAGTCATATTAATATTTATTTTCCAATTACAAAAGAGTATAATATAAAAACTGATAAAAAACTAGATGAAAAAGTAAAAATAGTTATGATTTCGGATATGCATTTATCAAATATATCTGTGAAATGGTATTGGGATAAAGTTGTCAATATGATAAATAAAATTGATTCAGATTATATTATAATTGCTGGCGATATACTAGATACAGACGTTAAGGAGATTAATAGAGTATATTATAATAAACTATTTTTAAAACTACAATCAAAAAAAGGGATATATGGTGTAATGGGGAATCATGATTATTTTGGAAATATTGATAATAATAGAGTTTTTTTATCTGAATCAAATATAAATATATTAGAGGATGAATATGTTGAATTAGATAATATAAATATAATAGGTAGAAAAGATAAATCATATAATAGAACAGGCAATATGCGAAAAAATATTAATGATATTATTTTAGATATAGATAATGAAAAATATAATATTTTAATAGATCATACACCAAATGATTTAAATGTTGCAGTAGAAAATGGGATTGATTTGCAATTATCAGGACACACACATAACGGACAATTTTTCCCGTGGAATCTGGTGACAAAACGGATATTTGAAGTAGCAAGAGGACACATTGTAAAAGAAAAAACAGATGTAATAGTAAGCTCTGGTATCGGTGTATGGGGGCCTCCTATTAGAAATAGTAGTCGACCTGAGATAATAATAATAAATATAGAAAACTGATTTGAATAATATAATGGAGGGGATATTTTGAGAAGTACTGGGATAATAGTTGAATATAACCCCTTCCATAACGGGCATAAATATCATATAGAGAGAGCAAAAGAAATTGTAAATAATGATTTAATTATTGCAGTTATGAGTGGGAATTATGTACAACGAGGAAATTTTGCATTTTTAGATAAATGGTCAAGGACAGAGATGGCGCTTTTAAATGGAGTAGACCTTATATTAGAATTACCATCTTTATATTCAGCTCAATCAGCAGAAATTTTTTCAACAGGAGCAGTAGCAATATTAGATAAAATTGGGGTAGATAATATAATCTTTGGATCTGAAATAGGGGATATTAATAAGCTAACGGCAATTTCTAACTATATTATGGAAAATAAAGAAAAACTAGATATATTAATATTAAATAATATGAAAAACGGGATTAGTTATCCTAATGCATTTAATTTAGCAATTAATTCTTTTAATAAAAATTTTAATTTCACTCCAAATAATATTTTAGGTATAGAGTATCTTAAATCATTAAAAAAGATTGATTCACATATTAAACCACATACAATTAAAAGAGAAAAATCTAATTATAATGATAAATATATTAACGAAGGGATCTCAAGTGCAACTGCAATAAGAGAATATCTATTAAAAGGGGAAGATTTCATAAATATAAAGGGGACTATTCCAGAAAATACTTATAAATTTTATGAAAATTATAGTTTTTTAGATAATTATATGTACTATAATATTTTAAAATATAAAATAATTATTAATAAAAATAGTTTAGAAAATATACAAGATTTAGAAGATGGATTTCATAATAGACTATATTCATCAGCAGTTAAATATGATAATTACACTGATTTTTATAATAGTTTAGTTACTAAAAGGTTAACTAAATCAAGATTGAATCGGATATTATTACATATAATTTTAGATATAACTATAGAAAAAACAGAATTAGCTAAAAAAAATTACGGAAAGTATATTAGAGTACTTGGATTTAATAATAAAGGAAAACAGTATTTAAATTATATTAAAAAAGATATTAATATTGAAATTATTACGAATATAAAGAAAAATTATGTTGATAGTGATTTAGATTTTATTGTGAAAAATGAAATTAATGCTGATGAAATATATAATATTTTTTCAAAATCTAAAATCAGAAAAATTCCAATTTATTTTGAAAAATAGAGGGTGATTAAAATAGAAAAAATAGTTTTAAAAGCAAGTGCTGGCACTGGAAAAACATATAGATTATCTTTAGAGTATCTTTCATCCCTATTAAACGGTGAATTATATGATGAGATTTTAGTGGTTACATTTACTAAAAAAGCCACAGAGGAGATTAAAGTAAGAATATTTGAACATATTAAAGAGATCCTTGATAATACGGATACCGGTAAAGAGTTAATAGAAAATATAAAAAATATTAACAACAATATTATAATTGATTTGGATAAACTAGAACTTATTTATAAAGAGATGCTTATTAATAAGGATAAAATAAAAATATACACAATAGATGGATTTACAAATATAATTTTCAAAAAAATAGTAAGTCCATACCTAAATATGTACAATTATGAGATAATTAGTAGTAAAAAAAATAGTAAAACTTATGAATTAATATTTGAAAAAATAGTTTCAAATGATGAATTTCTTGAAAAATTTAAAATATATTTTTCAGATTCATTAGAAGATAAAATGAGTAAATATATAAATACAATAGAGGAGTTTATTAAAGATAGATGGAAATTTGTATTATTACAAAGGATAAAAAGTGGTGAAAAAAAATTAGTAACAAGATATACAAAAAAGGAGATCATTAATGTATTTGATAATTTTATTGAGGGTTCGATTAATCTAATCAATGAAAAAGAGGGAATAGAACCGGAAAATATAGATTATTCTAGATATTTCAATAAAGATTTTAATACAATATATAAATTAGATACAGATGAGAAAAAAATTAGTTTTATGAATAGTAATTTTAACTTAAGTCAAAATATAATTAACATGAATAGATTAAAAAAAGATCAGAAAGAAATTCAAAAAGGGATGCAAGAGGAGTTTATTGAAGCATATTTAAATTATAATTATAATGAAAAAATAATAGATGGTGAAAATAATATAATTGAACTTGCAAATATAATTTTTTCTCTATATGACGATATAAAAATTCGTGATAAGAAATTTACACATTCAGATATATCAAACTATGTGTTTTTATATTTATATAAACCAGAACTAGAGATTATAGTTAATGAAAAAGTAGAACAAAATTTCTATGAACTTATTGATTCAAATATAAAAACAATGTTTATTGATGAATTTCAAGATACATCTATAGTTCAATGGAAAATATTAAGCCCAATAATAAATAGTGCTAAACGTGTAATTTGTGTTGGCGATGAGAAACAAAGTATATATGGTTGGCGTGGTGGTGAAAAAAATCTATTTAAAAATCTACCACAAATACTTAATTGTAAAGAGGAAAATCTTGATACAACATATAGACAACCGAACATATTAATTGATTTCGTTAATACTATCTTTACAAATTATAATGAAAATTGGCAAGGAACAGATGTTAAAACTTTAAAAGAGGGTGGATATCTTAATATAAATCTATATGATGATAAAATTGATGAAGATAATATATTTACAGATATGGTAGATTTTATAAAAAATAATATTAAAAATTATCAGAATACTGCTATTATAGCAAGAAAAAATTCTACACTTACAGATATTGCTTATAAATTGGAAAAAGCTGGAATTGACTATGTGTTAAATTCAAATGTAGACCTTGTAAATCATAGGATAATTTTAGGAATTTATCATCTACTTAAGTTTATAAAATATAGAGAGTTTATTGACTTAATACAATATTTAAGAAGTGACGCTATTTTTATCCAAACAAAAGAACTACAGTTTATTTTAGAAAATAGAGAGAAATTAGAGCAATATTTAAATTCTAATTCAGATCAAATTGAATTTGATTTTAATAAACATAATAATTTAAAAGTTATATTTGATTTTGTAAAATCATTTATATATAAATATGAAAATCCATATTATTTTGTTAATGAGGATAGAACAGAGATAATAGAAAATATTTCTAAGGAACTATTTTGGAATATGGGATTTTCGAAAAAATACGATAGTATAAATGATATTAAAAATATTTATAATTTTATATTTGAGTTCACATTATATGATTCGATTGATGATTTTGTAGATTTCCTTATTGAATCAGAAAGTGAAGAATCTTTCGTACAAGAGACAGTAACTAATCCTAATGCAGTAAACTTAATGACTATTCATAAATCAAAAGGGTTAGAGTTTGAAAATCTATTGTATTATTTCGAAAAACCAAAACAAAATAATATGAATCTTCCTTTTTTCCAATTTTTCTTAAATATGGATGATAATTATGATTCAATTAAAAAATATATGTTTTTAAATAGACGAGATTTAGATATATTGGAGAATGTGGATAAAGATTTTACTTATAAAGAGAAATTAGATAGGGAAAATGAGGAGATAAATAATAGTTATGTTGCACTAACAAGGGCAAAGAGTAATCTTCTTGTATATGGAAAAAATGATGAAAAAAACTCTAATAGCATTTCGAATAAACTTAATACTTTTGCTATGTCAAATGGATTTAATGAGGAAGGATGCTTTATTAATGGGGAAGAATTTAGAATAATACGTTCTATAAAAGGGAACTTTTATGAAAAAGGTATTGAAATTAATGAAGGTATAATTGATTCAAATAATATTAACTTCAACGATAAATACTTAAGTAGCAGTGTATATAAGATTGAATTATTAGAAAAAATAAGAGAGAATAAAATTATAGATAATAAGTTTAATCACTCTTTAAATATTGAAAATGCAAGAAAAGATGGGTTATTAGTTCACTATTACTTGGAATTTATAAAATATAATAGTGATACAGAGAAAGAGATTGCAAGAAATAGCGTATTAAATAAATATGGGAATATGTTTGGGTATGATGCTATAAATAAAACAATAGCTAAAATAGAGAGAGCAATTAAAAAAAATAGAGAAATATTTGATAAAAAATGGATGGTATATAATGAATATGATATCTATTCTGAAAAATATGATATAAATATAAGGATAGATAGGATCTGTATAGATAAAATTGATAAAAAAGTTATTATAGTTGACTACAAAACAGGATATACAAAAGAGCAATCTCAATTAGACAAATATGAAAATATTGTAAGAGAGATATTAGGGAATGATTATAAGATAACTACACAATTTTTAGAGGTATAATTATATAATAAGATAAAAAGTCCTTTACCTTAATTTTCGTGGGAAAGGACTTTTTTAGTAGATATAAACATTATGATGTAATTTTATTATTTAAGCTATTAACTCTTTTTGCCAATGTTTTTGATATAGATAATAAAAATTGAGGTTTTTCTTTAATTAAATTACTAAAAATCTCTTTTTTTATTGTGATCACTTCGCATCTAGAATCGGCAACTACTGTTGCAGTCCTACTACATTCATTTAAAAAACTAATTTCGCCAAAAATCTCACCAGCATTAATTTTTCCAATTATTTGATCAGATTTAATAACAGATGCTTCACCGGAGATCATCTCATATATCATATCGGGATAATCCCCCTCATTTGTAATAATATCCCCTTTTGAATAAAGCTTTAATTCAGGTTGAATATTAATATCATTATGTATATTTACTGATAAAAGATAGAGATTAATTTTATTTTCAATATCAAGAATATTTATAAAATCATTTAGGAGATTAGCAGAGATAGAACAAAATGAAAATGGTATAATTGTAGTACCAAATTCTCCAACAATAGAAAAATTTAATGGAAAGTTTTTAATATATAATAGATCATTTTCAGAATAAAATCTTAATAACTTATTATTATAAAAACATTTATATACTCCCTCTTTTATATAAATAAAATCATATTCTTTTGAAAAACTATCTAAATTAGTTCCTGAATCAACTAAAATTTCATGGATATTACTAATTTTTTCTATTAATTCTTCTGTGGCTAATTTTGTATTTTTATATAATAATAAAATATCATCAGCAATATCTGTAAGTGCAAGCATAATACTCCCCTCCCTTTTTTTTAATTATAATATAATTGATTTTAACATATGAAAATTCAAAAAACAAGATATAAATATAGTTTTGTATAATTTTAAAAATTAATCATAAATTTTATATAGAATTTTCTATGAACGTTATATATTTATCACTGATTTTTTATTTTATTTATAATTTACAATGTAATTATTATTTTTATATTGATTTTGTAAGTGGAAAGTTCCTGTCTTAAGTGTTATATCATAATACTTTAGTTGTGTAATATTTTACTATATAAAAATCATAAGTGTTTACTCTTTTTAATTTTCTATATTTCAATTTCATTTTATACATATTATATTAGCTAAAATATACATCTTAATTTTAGTATTTTTATACAATTATATTTTTACATTTCGATTAAAATTTTATATATTAATTACTCTTGCAACAATTATTTTATTATGTTATAATTTACCTTATAAAAATAAAATATAAATAAATTTAGGAGGAATATAGAAGATGATAGGAATAGGGATAGTTGGATTGCCAAACGTTGGGAAATCAACATTATTTAATGCAATTACAAAGGCAGGTGCAGCTGAAGCGGCAAATTATCCATTTTGTACAATAGAACCAAATGTAGGAATGGTTTCTGTTCCAGATGTGAGATTAAAAGACTTAGAAAAAGTAATTAACCCAAAAAAGACTGTTGGAGCAACTGTTGAGTTCGTAGATATTGCAGGACTTGTGAAAGGTGCATCAAAAGGGGAAGGATTAGGGAATCAGTTTCTATCAAATATTAGAAATACTGCAGCAATATGTCAAGTTGTAAGATGTTTTGATGATGGAGATATTGTACACGTCGAAGGAAATGTAAATCCAATTAGAGATATAGAGACAATTAATACAGAACTTATATTAGCAGATCTTGATACTGTGGATAGAGGGATAGCAAAATACGCTAAACTGGCAAAAGGTGGAAATAAAGAAGCAAAAACTATTAATGATGTATTGGAAAAAGCGAAAGTCCATTTAGAAGACTTTAATTTATTAAAAACTTTGGATCTTAACGAACTAGAGATAGACGCTATAAAACAATATCAACTTCTAACATTAAAACCGATGATGTATGCAGCAAACGTAAGTGAAAGTGAACTTGCAACTGGAAATCAATATGTGGAAGAGGTAAGAAAATATGCAGAACAATTTAGTGAAGAGGTAGTAATTGTATCTGCAAAAGTGGAATCTGAATTATCAGAACTAGAAGAAGAGGATAAAGCTATGTTTTTAGAGGAATTAGGTGTGACGGAACCAGGATTAAATAGATTAATTAGAGCTGGATATAAATTGTTAGGGCTTATTACATATTTCACAGCAGGTGTACAAGAAGTACGTGCATGGACTGTGCAGTTAAATACAGCTGCACCGAAAGCAGCTTCGGAAATTCATAGTGATATTGAGAAAGGATTTATTAGAGCAGAAGTTGTTGCATTTGATGAATTTATAAAAAATAATGGATGGAACGGTTCAAAAGAAAAAGGTGTAATGAGACTAGAGGGGAAAGAATATATTGTAAAAGATGGAGATGTAATGTATTTTAGATTTAATGTATAATATAAATTGTAACTGACTATATAAATTAGTCAGTTTCTTTTTAAATGGAAGGTGATAAATATTAAGGTAGCAGTATCTGATAAATTGATTCCAATTGCTGAAAATGAGATGGAAATTATGGAAGCATTTAAAATATTAGATGAGTTAGATTGTGAGTCTGTACTAAAATATGGATTTGATCCAATGTCATTGGATATCGGTTCAAGCTTAGGATTTCTCCCTATGGCAACTCAATTAAATGATAATTGGGTGACATTATTTAAACATCACCATAGAAGATGTATATTGAAACCAGAAGAATTTATTATTAATAAAAAAATAATAAAATTATTAAAAGATTATACAATATCTATAAATACTGATTTTGAATACTGTATTGATATGATAAATAAAACATATGATGATTCATGGTTATATAAGGATTTAGTAGAAGCATATAGAGATATTTATTATAATGATTATAAATATAATATGAAAATCCATAGCTTTATATTAAAAAAAGGGGATAAAATCGTCGCAGGGGAGATAGGTTATAATATTGGGAAAGTTTATACAAGCTTAACAGGTTATCATACTATAAATAATAGTGGAAATATTCAACTTTTAGCAACTGCTATGATTCTACAAATATATGATTTTAAATTATGGGATCTTGGTATGGAACTTCCTTATAAACTTAATCTAGGTGGTAGAATGGTAGAGAGGGATAAGTTTTGCGAAATGTTTAAAATATATTGTAAAGAGCCAGGTTATTTAGGAATAAAATCAAATATGAATGTACATAACCTTGTAATAGGAGGAATTTATAAATGAAAATATATAATAAAATTATAAAAAAAGAGATAGATATTGATGATATTTTAAAAAAATATGAGATTAGTTTATCAAGTGAGAAATTACAGTTAATATATAATAATGAAAAAAGATATTATCATAATATGGAACATATAGAATCAATGATAAAAAATATGATGGAGTATAACGAATTATTAATAATAAGTATATTATTTCATAATGTAGTTTTTGAGATAGATAAAGACGATAATGAGGAAAAATCATATGAATTTTTTGATAAATATTGTAATTACAGTGACAAAAAATTTAAAGAAGCAATTAAAAAAGAGATTTTAAACTCTAAACAGGAAAATATATCAAAAAATAGTATAGATAATCCGTTTTTTAAATTAAAATATAATATTTTCTTCACAACAGATTTTACTTTACTTCTAAATTGGGAAAAAAATATATTTAAAGAGTACCAAAAGATACCAACTTATATTTATAAAGAATTAATAATTGATCTACTTAAAAAAATGTATGACATAATAGGAAATGAGAATTTACTTTTTATGGTGAAAATTATAGAAAATAAGGAGTATAAAATAGGGTTTTATCCAGGTAGTTTCAACCCATTTCATGTGGGACATTATAATATCCTTCAAAAAGCAGAGAAAATGTTTGATAAAGTTATTATCGGTTTTGGAAAAAATATAGATAAAATTAATAACAAAAAATATGAAGCGCCTAAAACAATTGCAAATAGAGAGATAATAGAGTATGACGGACTTATTATTAGTGAGATAAATAAACTAAGTAAAAGTGGGAATATATATCTAATTAGAGGTTTAAGAAATGAGTATGATCTACAATATGAAGAAAATCTAAGAAATGCAATAAAAGATTTTATCCCAGAACAAAATTTCGTATATTTTTTCTGTGATAAAGAGTATGAACATATTAGCTCTGGTTTAATTAGAGATATTATGACTAGAGGAGATGAAATTAATAAGGAATATTTTAATAAATATTGTGTATTTTAAAAAATTCATAAAATAAAAAAATTCTCCTTTCCATAGTTTTCTTCAATGAATTAAATTTTTTTGCTTTGCAAATAAATTATTGGTGGCGGTAATTCTCTGGAGAATTTTTTTTTAGTATTTACAAGGGGAGTACCCCATCTACAGCATCCACGGTTAAAATTATGTTTTAACCATGGATTTTTTTTCCACAAACTTTCACTAATAAATAATCTTTATTCATTTATTATCATTCGCGTTAATTTTAATTATTTGAGATTAATTTATTTTAAATTTCATCTTCATTTAAAATATTAAAATTTTATCTCTGCTATTTCAAAGCTTCTCCATTAAGATTAATATTTTTAATACAAAAAAATATTGGTTATGACCATTACCAATGGAGAAGAAATTTTCCTAATCACTCTTAACTAAGTTTTAAATTATAATCACTTAATTTAATTCATATTTAAAAAGTATAACTAAATTAATTTAGGAGGAACATTTAAAGTTTTACTATTTGTGAAAATGGTAAAGCCTGGTTTTGCACCATTAGGTTTTTTCACATATTTTATAAAAGTATAATCAACTTCCACTTTATTATTTTCCCGACCTTTTGAGTAATATGCAGCTACATTTGCTGCTTCTGTAATTGTTGTAATTGGAATATCTTGTGAGATATTATTATTTTTTATGACAACATGACTGCCTGGCATATCTTTCACATGTAACCAAATATCATTTTTATCAGAAAATTTAAATGTTAAATAGTCATTCTCTTTATTATTACGTCCAACATAAATATCATACCCGTCACTTGAAATATATTTTTTATATGAATCATTTTGTTTTTTCTTTTTTTTCTGATTTCCTTTTTTAATAAATTTCCCATCGGAAAGTTCCTCTTCTATTGATTTTAATTCTAATATATTTGTAGATTGCTCAATAAATATAATAATTGACTCAAAATATTCAATATCTAATAAAATTTCCTGTTTTCTTTTTTCATTAAAATCAATTGCTCTTTTTAGTTTATTATATTTTTTATAGTAATTATTTAAATTATCTTTTAAGCTAATCCTATTATCAAGGGGAATATTAATATCACTATCTGTATAAAAATTGTAGAGAGTAACTGATGTAGAATAAGTTTTTATACTATATAAATTGGCAGCGAGAATATCTCCAATAACTTTATATTCATTGTAATTTTGACTTCTCTCTATATCTTTATCTATAAGTTTTATTATTTTTATCAGTTTATTCTTATTATCAATGGCAATTTTCATAAGAATATTGTATAGGGAATTAAATTGATTTGAATTAATTGTAGATTTAATATAGTAATTTATAAGGGAATTAATTGATCCAAATTTTTTATTTTCAAGATGATTAAATTGATTTAAATAGATAAAACTTCCAATTTTAATCTTATTTTCTTCATAATATATAGTTGGTGATTTTATATTTTCAATGAACTTATTATACGAATCATAACTTTCATAAACTTCTTTAGCGCTAACTAATCCGAACCCCTCAATATTAGAGATAATATCTTTTTCATTATGAATATTCTCTTTAAAATAATCTATTGTAACATTATTAGGGGAAATTTTATTAGTTAAATTTGGTCTTTCATAAGTAGCACCGGTAAAAAGTACACGTATACTATTTTCATCAAGTGAATGTCGCTTAAAAATATCAATAATTTTATTATCTGAATCACATAAAAATAAATTAGTATGTTTCCCCATTATTTCAAATATTAGAGAATAATTACTAATAACTCCAAGTTCGTCTAATTTCTCAAAATTAAGTACAAGAATCCTATCATAATCATATTGTTTCACTGATTTAAGAATACTATTTAAAATATATTTACGTAATGCCAACGAAAAAGTCATTGGGATATCAGGGGCTTCCTCTTTGTCCTCGGCAATATATATAATTGGTAAATTGGGATTTATAGATAAATATAGATTTATTTTATTAAAAAATAGCGAAATACTATAAATATCGTATTGATAAATTTTAGAAAGTTTTCTATTTATAAGCTCTGTTTCAAGCTCTTCCCTAAGTAAATTAAGTGATATTCCATCAATGTAAAGCATTTTTTCTCCTTTTATAATGTATTATTTAATAATATAAATTATATCATAGGGGAAGCTATATGACAAGAAATTTAAGTAAAATCTTATCTATAATTTATTTTGTCACAAATAGGAAAAATTGGTCACACACAATGTGATATAATGGAAAATATGAATAAATATTAAAATCAAAAGATAAAACATTATTTTAGCCACGGATTAAAGGAAGAATTTAGAACTTTGAACTTAGAGTTTAGAGTTTAGAGTTTAGAGCTTAGAGTTTAGAACTTAGAGTTTAGAGTTTAGAAAAAGATAGAAAAAAACTAAAAAAAAGGGCGAACATATAGGTTTGTTTTTATAAAATCAAAAAATAAAAACGTAGATATAATAATTACGTTTTTAGCTCCCCTTTCCAGTGGAAAGGGGCTGGGGGATAGGGGAAATCCACCCACCCCAACTCCTCCTCCGGCGGCTTGCCGCCATCAATAAAGTTTTATTATATAGAGAACAAGATTATGTTTTTAAATTAAAATCAAAACATAGAAAACGTTTACAAAAAGCCTCTCCTCTTAGGTTTGCTTTCAAGTATTATTTCATAATACTCTGTCGCCGATATTTTGCTTTGCAAAAATCGTAGGTGTCGGCAATTGCCGACGGAGAGGTTATTTAAAATATTTAAAATATTATTATTTTTTTTTAAATTTGAAACATTTAAAATCTTCTTACTTTTTACTTGATTAAAAAGTAAGGCAAAAAATCAAGCCCTCGATCTACATTCAAAAATTTTCTAAAATAAAACTCCACAAAATCGCTGCACTTTGGAAACATAAGTTTGCGATGTATAGGCGTAGTTTTATTTTGAAAATATAATTTCATTTCGATATGGGCGGGATAAGTCAAAAGAAGAAGCTAGGTTAATATTTTTTTGTTTTAAAAAACGAAAATCAAAATAAATTTTTATTAAAAATAAAAAACAAGGGC
>JAAYPW010000081.1 GCA_012519615.1 Fusobacteriota bacterium | reverse complement strand
GTAATTACTACACCTTCTGTATAAACTTCACCATTTTCTATACCATTAATTTTTGGAATATTTGGCGCATTTAAATCAACAGGTATTTTTTTCATAGAAAAATTCATTTCTGATGAACTTTCTAACCCATTTTTTTTACCAGTAACTACAACTTTATTTTCCCCGTCTTTCCAGAATGGTGTTCCTAAAATATAGTTCTCTCCATTTATTGTTGCAGTATATTCAACGTTTTCTTCTTTAATAACATTTATTACCACTTCTTTTGATCTATTTTCACCTTCATAAACACCTACAATATGCGGTTCCATTGGATATTCATTTAAAGTGATTAATAGAATCTCTACCCTTCTATTTTTTGCTCTACCTTCAGCAGTATTATTATCTGCTATAGGCTCATTCATACCTTTCCAATCTGTTGTAACTCTATCAGTATCTACATTATTGCTAACAAAAAATTCTTTTGCTTTTTCAGCTCTACGTTTAGATAATTCCATATTATGTGCAGCTGTACCTGTATTACTTGTATGTCCAACTAATTTTAAATTAACCCAGTTTTTTTCATTAAGGATTTTAATTACCTCTAGCATCTGTTCTTGTAATTCTGGTGTAAAATCCGCAGAATTGTTTGCTATTTGGTCAACAATAAAAATACTCTCTTTCTTTACAGCCTCTTTTGCGTTTACTATCTGTGTATTTGTTACTAAAAATACAAAACTTAGTAGCAAAAACAAATTAAATAATTTTTTACTCATTTTAATATAACCTCCATTTTACTTAAGTTTAATAATATAATTAATCTAAAATTATATACTTGTTATTTTAATTTCATTTTTTTCAAATTCATTTTTTACAGATTCTAGTACACTAAATTTTGCATCATCATATTCACTACTTTTTACCCATGATTTGGTAATTACATTAAAAAAAGCTTCGCTATGTGCAATTACTTCAATAGTAACTTCTTTATCATTAATTATATTTTTACATGTTTTTATAGTTTTTGTAAGTACTTCTCTTACTTTTTTTACATCTTTTTCCCCTTCAATTTTAAATGAAAGATCTAATCTTCTTGTTTCATTTTTAGAATAGTTTACTACACTACTATTAGCAAGTCCACCATTTGGAATAGTTATTCTTTTATTATCCATTGTATCTATCACAGTATAAAGTATTTCTATGTCTGCAACTATTCCTGAGAAACCTTGGATATCTATATGATCTCCTACTCTAAATGGTCTAAATATAAGTATTAATACTCCACCTGCAAAGTTTGATAAACTCCCTTGAAGTGCAAGTCCTATTGCTAAACTCGCAGCACCAATTATTGCAACAAATGACGCCATTTGAATTCCTAACATAGATGCAACCGTAATAAACAATAAAATTTTAAGTAATCCGCCGATTATTGATTTTAGGAAAGCTTTTAAAGTTGTATCAAATTTTGATCTCTCCATTGTTTTTCCTAATATAATTGTTAAAATTTTTACGATAAACATTCCTACAATTAAAACTAATATTGCCACAGCTAATTTTGGTGCGTAATTTACAAGTTTTTCAAATATTTTTTCCGTGTAAGTTAATGTTTCCTCTGCAACTAATTCAATTTGTTCTGTTTCCATATAATTCTTCTCCTTTCTATTCTTTTTATTGACCTATTATATCATAATTAAAAAAAAAATTACAATATAAAAATAGTTATAATTATTACAACTTTGTTTTAATATAATTTACTATTTTATCAATATTTTCATTAGAAAAGCTTGAGCTTTGAATTTCTAAAAATATTTTATATGCATACGTGAAATTATTATTTTTTAAGTAAGTAATACCAAGATTATATTTACTAGCGTAGTTATTTGGATTAATACTAATTGATAATATAAAATATTTTGTTGCTTCTAGATAATTTTTTTTGTTAAGATAAGCTACACCAATTATTTCATATAATATATCTAAGTCTAAAATATGAATATTTTCAATATCTTTTAATAAATATTCTATTGCATCATCATATTTTTCCAATAAAAAAGAGAATATTCCATATAAAAAAGCATCTTCTTTTTTAAAAATGCTTTTCTTTTTAGAATATTCATAATAAATTTCTCTTAATTTTCCATTTTTCATTAAATGATATTCATCTTCATATTTATCGCCTAATATTTCAAATATCTTATTAATCATTTAATCATCACCAATACCAATTTTATCGTATATTTTTTTTATCTCATTTTTATTTAAATGAGTATATTTTTCTGTGGTTGCAATACTACTATGCCCTAAAATTTCTTGTACTACTCTTATATCTGCACCATTTTTTATCATCTCAGTTGCCACAGTATGCCTAAAAATATGAGGATGTACATTTTTATTTATTTTAGCATTTTTAGCATATTTTTTTAAGTTATTCCAAAATGTTTGTCTGCTTATATTAAATATTTTATAGTCATTTGATTTTGATTCTCTATTATTTTCTATATATGATTTTAATTCTATTCCTATTTCTTTGTACAGAGGTACAATTCTCCCTTTACTCCCCTTACCTAATATTCTAATATATTCAAAATTTGACATGTCAATATCTTCTATTTTTAGATTAATTATTTCTGAAACTCTCGCACCTGTAGCAATTAAAATTTTTAAGATAGTAAGATCCCTTTTACCATTATCAGAATTATCTATTGCAGATATTATTTTTTCTATATCAGAAAGTTCTAATACCTGTGGCATGTAGCTACCTTTATTTATATCTGCAATATTTGATGTTGGCACCTCTACCAATTCATAACCTTCAAATATTAAAAAATTGTAAAAAATTTTTATTGTACTTATTTTTCTAAGGATACTATTTCTCTTATATTTTTTTTCCATATAATCCATATAGTTTAAAATATCTTCTTCTTTTATTTCATTATATTTTTTATTATTTAGAAAATTAAAAAATAAATATAAATCTTTTTTATAACTTTCTATACTATTTTTAGAGAGCCCTTTTTCAATTAATATGTAATTTTCAAATTCTGATATTATATCATAATTATTTGTCTTATTCATACTACTCTACTCTAAAGCAATATTTATCTCAAAAATACCTTCTTCTGTTTCCACTGGTACAACAATTGTTTGCATAGTATTTGTTGTGATATGTACATTTGTCCCTGTAACTAAAGTAGGAGGTGATATATCAACTTCTAAACCTTGCATTGATAATTGAGTACTGGCATTTCCTGTTATCATATTTGCTAGTTCTGATATTGCACTTTTTGCCATTTCGTCAAATTCTTCTATTGGCATCCCCATCATCATTTTAGATGATATACCCATTGCAGTTTTTTCTGATAAACTATAAATTATTTGACCTTTAACTTCGCCGACTACACCGATTAAAACTGATACTCCATAACTTGGTACAGGCTCGTTTTTCAATGTTAGTTTCCCTTTTATAGGATTAAAATTTGCTGTCATTTTTAAAATCTCAAAAGTCGCAGAAATAAAAGGATTGATATACTCTACTTTCATAAATATTCCTCCCCTAGTTTATTCTTTTTCTTTTAACGCTATATGTAATACTACTTCTCCTATTGTTGATCCAAAATCCAAAACTATTTTTTCAATAGGTAAAACTTTTGTAGAAATTCTCATGTTTTTACCTTGTACAATTGATGGTGGTGACATCCCTATTTTTTTATTTATACCTGATTCTACAATATCTATTGTACTATTTCCAGATAAAACATTTGTAAATTCAGCAACAGCACTAACCGCTAATTCATCAAGAGATTCTACATTTTGTTCTATCATTATTTCTGCAATCTTTTTAACAACCTCTTCTTTAAAACCAAATATTAATTGACCACTAACTTTACCTGCAATTCCCATAATTATTGTAAAATCTTCTACTCTAATAGGAGATTTTTCATCACCAATTTCATTGTATGTTGGTCTCACTTTTAACATTTTTTCACTAGAATTAATAATCGCCTTTAGTACTATGTCTTTATAACTCAATATTATTCCTCCCCTCTTAATAAAGAAATTGCATGTTCCCTGACAATTTCACTTTTAGTATTTCCAGATAGCATCCTTGATATCTCATTTATTCTACCTTCATTATCTAATTCATTAACATATGTAATAGTTTCATTATCTACTATTTTTTTCTCAATATAAAAATGTTGCTTTGCACGTGATGCAATATGTGGCGAATGTGTTATACATATTATTTGTGTATATTTACTTAATTCATCCAACTTATTTGCAATTTTTTTTACTGTTTCCCCGCCAATTCCTGTATCAATCTCATCAAATATAAGTAAGGAGATGTTATCTACTTTTGAAAAAACGCTTTTTAAAGCAAGCATAATTCTTGAAATCTCTCCTCCAGATACAATTTTAGAAAGAGGTTTCATATCCTCTCCTATGTTTGTAGATATTAAAAATTCTATATTTTCATTTCCAGTTGGGTTCATTTCAGCTAATTTAACAAAATGAACTTTAAATTTTATATTTTCCATATTAAGATCGGATAATTCCTTTACTATCTTATATTCTATATCATTTGCTATTTTCCTTCTTTTTTCTGTTAATTTTATGGAATTATTTTTATGTTCCTCTTCAAGTATCTTTTTTTCCTTATTTAATATATCAATTTCAGAATTATTTTCTGTTAATGCGATTTTATTTTTTAATATTTCTTTATACTCTAAAATCTCTTTTATTTCAAATCCATATTTTAATTTTAATTTTTTTATTATATCTAGTTTTTCAACAACTTCGCTTAATCTATTATCATTACACTCTATATCTTCCAATTTATTATCTATTGAATAAAATACTTCTTCAATATCGTAATAAATTTCATCAATTTTATCATAAACTTTACTAAATTCTTCAGAATAATTCGATATTTTTTCAATATTGTGTTTTACAGATGACAACATTGACATAATATTTGTATCTCCATTACGTAATTTTAATACGCTATCTGTGAGATTATCTTTAATTTTTCCAGCATTAAACAGTATTTTATACTCTGATTCCAATATTACATCTTCATTTTCTATTAGGTTAGCTTTATTTATCTCATTTAATTGAAACTGGTAATAATCCTTTTTCTCCCTTAATTCCTTAATTTCCTCCTCTATATTATAAATTTTAGAGTTTATTTCAATATATCTACTATGAATACTTCTTATATCTTTTTTTAGCACTTCTCCTTCATCATCTAAATACTTATCAATTAAATTAAGATGTTGATTTTTATCTAAAAGCATTTGATGTGTATGTTGTCCAACTAAATCCACAACTGTTTTCATCACATTTTTTAATCCACTTAAAGTAATTCTACTGTCATTACATAAAATTTTATTTTTTCCTGCTGTTTCAATTGTTCGTTTAATAATAAGCTCATCGTCTGGTTCAATATTTATCTCTTCTAATTTTTCAATTGAATCGCTATTTATATTAAACACACCCTCTGCAAGTAGCACATCTGCATCTTTTCTTATCATATCTGTATGCACTTTTTCCCCAATCAATAAATTTATCCCATCTAAAATAATTGATTTTCCAGCACCTGTTTCACCTGTTAAGACAATAAATTTTTCTTTAATATTTAAATTTATCTCTTTAATTATTGCAAGATTTTTAATTCTAAGTTCTTTTAACAAAGTTTGTCACCCCATTTTAATTTTGTTCTTAAAATCGAGTAATAATCTCTATTTTCTGGTTTAACTAAGATTATTTTCTTTTTCGATAGTTTAATACTCATATTTTTCTCTGTAAAATTAATAGATTCTTGTCCATCAATTGTTATGCTTAAATCATCTGTGTTCTCCAAAACTTTAAATGTAATAATATCATCTCCATCTATTATAATTGGCCTAGCACTTAATGTATGTGGTGCTATTGGAGTAATAATGGTTACTTTTAATTTTGGATGTACAATAGGACCGCCTGATGATAATGAATATGCAGTACTACCTGTAGGTGTTGCAAAAATAATCCCATCTGCTCTATAGGTATTTACATAGATTCCGTTAGAGAATAGGTCGATTTTTTTTATTCTTGATAATATCCCATTTTTTGAAATTACTATATCATTTAACGCATAAAATATTTTATTATTTACATTTAATTCCAAAAAGTTTCGTTCTTCATAGTTATATCTATTTTCTAAAAAAAGATTTATCATTTCAAATGTTTCTTCCGTTTTAATATCTGTTAAAAATCCCAAACTCCCTTGATTAATAGCTATAACAGGAATATTTTCATCTACTAGATATTTTGATGCTCTAAGTAAAGTCCCGTCTCCTCCTATAACTATCATAAAGTCAGCATTCTTATAGTTTTCTTTATTTTCTTCTCTAATATTTAATTTTTTTAACTTGTTTTTTATATCGTTATATAATTTAACACTAGTATCTTTGTATGAATTATAAACTATAAACACACTTTTCATAAGAATTCTCCTTTTATACCATATAAAATTGTCTAAACATTGATATAATAATATAATATTAAGTTAATTAAAACTGAAAATATCAGTAATAATCTTAGTAAATAAATATTAAAACGATTTTTTTTTTTCTTAAATTCTATTTTTATAATTTTATCTTTCTCCATATCGATTAATAAAGTTCCGTAATTATCCATTGCAAAATCATATTCTAAAAGCTGTCTTCTAGTTTGACTATTTTTTTTAAAATCAGATACAAATTCACCTGTTTTTACTTCTGCAATATATTTTTTTCCATTTTTTTTTACAATATAATCAGGTCTTACTCTAACCTCTATTTCTTCACCATTAGCATTATAATTATATCTAACCTCTTTCTGATAAGATATAATTTTATACCCTTTTTTTTGTAGAAAATTGGCTGCTTTTATCTCACCTAATAATCCCTTTTTTAAGTTACGTTTTACTTTAAATTTTGATATTTCTGATTTAATAAAAATTATTAAAATATATATTACTAAGATTAATATTATAAATAATTCAATTTTCATAAATCTCCCTTACTTATTTTCTATTTTTTTAAATATAATAGCGGATTAATAGGCATTGCCTTGGATCTTAATTCAAAATAAAGTCTTGCATCTCTTTCATTCGTTGACATACCTAGTACACCTATATTTTGACCTCGCTCTACAATTTCTCCTACTTTTACAATACTATGTATCATATTTCCATATACTGTTACAAGGTTATATCCATGGTCTATTATTATAACTTTACCAAGATTCTGAAATTTTCCAGAATAAATAACTCTACCTTTTGATGCTGCTACTACCCTTGACCCTAATTCAGATTTAATCTCAATTGCACTACTTTTGATTTTGCCTTGCTTCCAATCTCCAAATCTTACTGCAATGATACCATCTATAGGATAAACCATATAGTCTATTTCACTTATAATCTCTTCTAAACTCATATCTCTTACAGCTTTGGTTTCTGCAAGGATAATCTGTTGTATTTTTTTCTCAATTTCCTGTTTTTGAGAATTTAATTTTTTGACTTCCTTTTCATAAAAAGATTTTTGATTTCCTAGTTTCTTTAGTATAATATTTCTTTCCTTTTGCTTACTATCAAGTTCTTTTTTCTTTAAAATTAAATCTGCTTTTAAGAGTTCAACTTCCTGTTTATTATTTAAAATTTTTTCTTTTTCCTCTTCTATTCTATTTTTTGTATTTACAAGTCCGTATATATTTTTTTTATCATGTTCCAACATTTTTTTTAGATTTTCTTCACGCTCGATAACATCTAAATATGTATCACCCACAGAAATATATTCCACTCTACCTTTGGAACCATATTTATACCAAAGTAGTATTTTTGATTTTATCTCGGTATTTTTACAATTCATCTCTTCTGTTGCCATTATTAATGTACTCTCCCCATAATCTATATTTCTATTTAAAGTTTTTAGCTTATTTTCAATTTTATTTCTATCATTTTCAAGAGTTTTCACTTCTTTATCAAGTTTTCTTAAATCATCGTAATATTTTTTTTGTTCACGACTAACTTCGGCAATTTGCTGCTTCTTTTCCTCAATACCTTTTTCGATTTTTTTTACTTCTTCTTGCATATTTTCAATATTATTTGAATATGTAAAAAATGTTCCCAAAATAAAAAATACAATATATAATTTTTTTTTCATAACTATTCACCATATAATTTTAAATTTATTTTCATAGTTATAACTGTTGATAATACACTAATCAGTATACCCGTAACAGATACAAGTATTATAGTAGGAATTATAACTTCTTGCCATGAAGCCATTGATACAAATGGTGCAACAACTTTTGCACTTTCTCTTAAAATGTTATATATTGGGATAAATACAGCTGTAGAGATTAATGAAGCTAAAATAACAACTATAATAGATTCTATTATAAATGGCATTTCAATATAAAGTCTAGTTGCTCCTACTAATGCCATAATTTTTATATCTTTTTTACGAATTAATATTGTTGATTGAATAAGATTGAATATTAAAATAAATATTGAACCTAATACGATAAACGAAATATATATAGTTACTTTATTTAATGCCTTATTTAATCTTTTAATTTTATTTAAGAATTCATTTTTTACTTCAACACTTTCTACTTTTTTTTCAGTTTTTATAATTTTAATTAGTTTATCTATATCAGTATTTTCTTTTATCCTTACAAAAATAGCATCTGGTAATGGATTATCTGTATAATCAAAATTTAAATCTAAATTTTTTGATAAATCTTCTAATGCAATGTCTTTTGAAACATATTTTGTTTTTATAATTTCATCATATTTTAATAGTTTTTTCTCTAAATATAAATTTTCTTCTTTTGTTGTGTTTTTTTCTATATAGATTTTTAATTGCATATTTGATTTTAAATATTCATTAAATTTAAGTAAATTTAAAGCCATCATACAAAAAAAATTAAATATAAAAAAAATAATAATCATTGTAACAAGAGAATAATAAAAAAGATTCTTATCATTTTTTATATTTTCTCGCACCTCTTCTAATATTTTAATCATCATATACCACAACTCCCTCATCTAATTCAATTATGCGTTGCGGAAAATCTTTTATTAACTCTTTATCATGTGTAGCAAAAATAATTGTTGTTCCTATATCTTTTAATTTAAATAATAACATTAATATGTTTTTTTTAATCTCCTCATTTAAATTAGCTGTTATTTCATCACATAGTAAAATATCAGGATTATTAATTATAGCACGTGCAATTGAAATCCTTTGTTTTTCCCCTATTGACAATTCTGATACAATTTCAAATTTTTTATTTTCCATATCAATAAATTTTAATATTTCTTCGATTCTTTCATCAATTTCTTTTCTAGATTTGCCAATGATTTCTAAAGAATATGAAATATTTTTATATACAGTTCTTGTTTCTATTAATTGAAAATCCTGAAAAGCAACCCCTATTTTTCTTCTTAAAAAAGCAACTGCTCTATTTCTTAGTTTAGTAATATCTGTTCCCTTAATAAGTACTTTTCCTTTTGTAGCCCTTATATCTCTATATATCAATTTAAATATTGTACTTTTTCCAGAACCCGATGCACCTACTAAATAAACAAATTCACCTTTATCTATTTTAAAGTTTATATTATTTAAAATTATTTTTTTATCTCTTTTTCCAATCCTTATTACATTAGAAAATTCAATCATATTTTCCAGCCCCTCAACCACTACAATATTTTTATAACTAGTTATAAAAGGCGACATAAGCCGCCTTTTATTAGAGTTTTTCTTTAACTTTTGCAACTATATCCTTTGCTTTAAGTCCAAATTTTTCTAATAATTCTTTACCAGTTCCACTTTCACCAAATCTATCATAAATACCAATTTTATAAACGTTTGTAGGATATTCTTCAGATAAAAACTCAGAAATTGCACTTCCTAATCCACCAATAACTGAGTGTTCTTCTGCAGTTACTATAAATTTAGTTTCTTTTGCTGCTTTTAGTATTGTTTCTTTATCCAGAGGTTTTATTGTAGACACATTTAAAACTCTTGCTTTTATACCTTCTTTTTCTAAAATTTTAGACGCTTCTATTGCTTCCCCTACAAGCATTCCCATTGCTGCAATTGTTACATCATTTCCTTCTCTAAGTGTACTGATTTTGCCTATTTCAAAATTATAATTTTCATCAAATATAATTGGTGTTGCAAGTCTTGCAAGTCTAATATATACAGGTCCATTATATTCTATCGCTTTTTCTAACATTTTTTTTGTTTCTATAGCATCAGCAGGACATAATACTTTCATTTCTGGTATAACTCTCATTAAAGCAATATCCTCAATAGCTTGATGCGACGCTCCATCTTCACCTACTGAAATTCCAGCATGACTAGGGCAAATTTTTACATTAAATTTAGAATACGCTATTGTATTTCTTATTTGTTCATATGCTCTACCTGCTGCAAACATTGCAAATGTTGATACAAACACAATTTTACCTGTAGAAGCAATTCCAGCTGCTGTACCCATTAAATCTTGTTCAGCAATACCTACATTTATAAATCTTTCTGGGAATTTTTTTGCAAAAACTGATGTTTTTGTCGATCCCGATAAATCAGCATCTAATACAACTATATTAGGATTTGTCTCACCTAATGAAGCCAATGTTTCTCCATAAGCTATTCTTGTTGCTTTTTCTTCCATATATATTATAATCGTTGTTAAACAAACAACGATTTTTCACCTCCTTATTTTTTATTAACAATATTTTCCTAAACAAACATTTAATTCTGAAAATGCTTTCTCTTTTTCTTCACAAGTTGGAGCAACACCATGAAAACCACAAACATTCTCCATAAAAGATACTCCTTTACCTTTTATTGTATTTGCTATTATAACTGTAGGTTTATTTTTTATTGTTTTAGCTGTTTCAAAAGCTTCTAGAATCTCTTTAATATTATGACCATCTATTTTAATTACTTCCCATCCAAAAGATTTAAACTTTTCATCTAGTGGCTCAATTCCCATAACTTTATCTACATTTCCATCTATTTGTAGATTATTATTATCAACTACAGCTACTAAATTATCTAATTTATAGTGTGCTGCTGTCATCATAGCTTCCCATATTTGACCCTCTTGCAACTCACCATCGCCCAGAATAGTATGTACTCGATAATCATTTTTATATATTTTAGCTGATATAGCCATTCCACATGCAATTGACAATCCTTGACCTAAAGAACCTGTTGAAGCATCTATTCCTGCCACTTTATTCATATCAGGGTGACCTTGTAAAGGTGAGCCGTATTTTCTAAGTGTATTTAATATATTTTTATCAAAAAAACCTTTATCTCCTAAAACTGCATATAAAGCTGGAGCAGAATGCCCTTTACTTAATACGAATCTATCTCTATTTTCATCTTTAGAGTTTTTGGGATCAACATTTAAAACGCCTCCATAATAAAGCGATACAAGTATATCTACTGCAGATAATGATCCGCCAGGATGTCCTGAATTTGCAGCACATATCATATCAACAATCATTTTTCTAATTTCAATTGCCTTTTTTTCCAAGCTCTTTACATCAAACATAAAATTGCTCCTTTCGATATTTTTATTCATATTATTTAAAAATATATTCTTTTAATTATAACATACTTTTCATTTTTTTTTAATACCTTTTTTAATTTTTTTAAATTTATTTTTCTCTATTTAATACTTTTTCTATCTTTTCTAATAATTCCTTCATTTTAAATGGTTTTGTAATATATTCATTCATACCTACATTTAACGCTTTTTCTTTGGAATCCTTATTTGCATATGCAGTTACAGCAATTATTTTTACATCTTTATCATAAAGTCTTATGTATTTACACACATCATAACCACTTATATCTGGTAATTGTATATCTAGTAAAATAATATCGTATTTATTATTATCAAATAATTGTTTTGCTACGACACCGTCCTCTGCAATATCTATTCTAATACTATATTTACTCAAACCTTTTTTTATTATATTTCTATTTATAGCATTATCTTCAACAATTAAAATTTTAGTACTCTCTCTTATTTTAAATTCATTATCAATGTTATCGATATATATGTGTTCATCAACATTTTTAAATTTTAATTCAAAACTTACTTCTGTTCCCATATTCGTTTTACTATTTATATTTATTGATCCTCCCAATAATTCGATAAGTTCTGTAACAATAGCCAGTCCTAGTCCTGTTCCTTTATATTTTTTTTCAAGATTATTATCTTCTTGTACAAAACGGTTTTTTATTTTAGGTATAATACTTTCATCTATACCAATACCAGTATCTTTTATAGTAAATTTTACTAAAATTTGATCATTTGTTTTTGATAGAAGCTCCAATTTTAGAAGTATTTCCCCAAATTCTGTAAATTTATATGCATTGCTTAATAAGTTTACAAGAATTTGCTCAATCTTTATTTTATCACCTTTTACATAATCTGAAAATAATCCCTCAATATCTTTTTTTATTATTATATTTTTTTTATCACTAATAATTAAACTTTCAATTATTTTCAGACTTGAATTAACTACATCTGTAAGACGAAAATTTGATTCAATTAAACATATTTTTCCTGTTTCGATTTTTGCTAAATCTAAAATATCATTTATAATCTGCATTAAGTTTTTAGATGAAATCTCTAATAAATCAATTAACTCCTTTTGCTCTTCATCTAGCTTAGAATCTTTTAAAAAATCAATAACTCCAACAATCCCATTTAATGGTGTTCTAATTTCATGACTCATATTTGATACAAAAATTGATTTTAGTTCACTTACTGATTCGGAACGCTCTTTTTCCTCTTTTAATGTTTTATTTAACTCACTTAATTCCTCATTTAATGTTTTAATCTCCTCAATTTTTTTATTTAATTCATTTTCACGCATAAGCTTATATTCTATCTCTCTTTTTCGTCTTTTCACTTCATAATACATAAATATAAATATAAATAAGAACACTGAACTTAATACTAACATAACTCCTAAATATCTTTTTGTAAAGGAACAACTCTCCTCTACCTCTTCTACAATTGGAGAATACTGATTTTGCATTAAAGAATTAAAGCTATCATCAAATACTTTGCTTATTTCATAGTTTATTTCTTTAATATTGTCTTTTACAAAATCAGATTTTAAAAAGTCATAATTAGTTAAAAATAAAATAATTAACAAAATAACTCTTATCACTGTTTTCAAAAATACCACTCCTTTCTAATAATATATGTCATACTATATTTTACTCTATATTTCTATAAAACTCAATATATTTATTTAAATTTATATATTTAATATAAAATATTAGGGGATAGAATTCTCTACCCCCTAATATTTTATATTATAATCTATTTATTTACGAGACTATCACACCATTTGTCAAATCCTAATTCCATAAACCAATTTTTTAAATATATTGATGGTATCTGTTTTTTTGTTATTGCTTTTACGATATTTTCATTAAATGCGATTTTTAATTCCAATTTAATCTTATTTTCCATACAATATTTTTCTATTTCAGTTGATTTTTCTATTGAAAGATCATATTTGTTAATAACAACTTCCACTTCCAATCTAAATTTACTTGTTAATTCATATACTCTTTTTAAATCATGTATCCCTGACATTGTTGGTTCTGTCACAATTATTACCTTAGTAACACCGGTAATAGATGATATTACGTTACAAGCTACACCTGGTGCACCATCTATAATAATATTATTTATACTATTATTCTTTGCAATCTCTTTCGATTTTTTCCTAACTTCTGATATTAATCTTCCAGAAGTCTCCTCGCCAGGATTTAATTTTGCATGGACAATCTCCCCATACACTGTTTCTGATATATATAGTTCACCTGTTTTTGCTTTATACATCGATATTGCGTCAACAGGACATATATATTCACAAACTGTACAACCTTCACATCTCATTTCGTTTATAATATAGTTATCTGAAATTGCATTAAATTTACAATTTTCAATACATTTATTACATTTTATACATGTTTCATTATTAATATATGCTTTATTTGAACCACTGAACTCTTTATGTGAAATTAATTTTTTTTCAAACAATATATCTAAATCAGGTGCATCCACATCACAATCAGCAATTACACAGTTACCAAGATATGGGATAATCGATGCTGTTAATGTTGTTTTCCCTGTTCCACCTTTTCCTGATATTACTACTATCTCATTTAATCTAGACATTTACAACACTACCTTTATTTTCTATTTTCATAAGAATTTTTTTAAAAATATTATAATATTTTTTATCATTTGTAATTAATTTACCATTAGAATTTAATTTTGCTATCTCTTTGTTAAATGGTAGCTCTCCAATTATTTCAATATTTTCTGATTTGCAATATTTATATATCTCATCATCACCTAAACAAGCTTTATTAATAATCACATCAAACTTTATTTTTAATTTTTTTAATAATTCAACTACCATTTTCATATCACTAACGCCAAAAGGGGTTGGTTCTGTAACTAAAATAGCATAATTAACACCCATTAGAGCTTCAACAGTAGAACATGATGTCCCCGGCGGACAATCTGTAATGGTATTTTCATAATTATCACGTATACTATTTAAATTAGATATTATCCCTACACCAGATAATTCACCAATATTTAACTTACCATAATAGTATTCTTTATCAGAATAAGATTTTTTATAAATTTTTCCAATCTCTCTTTTTTCATATTCAATTGCATTTTGAGCACATACAATTTTACACCCACCACAAAAATGGCAACTCTCTTTAAAAACTATAACTTTACTTTTTGCAGGGATTATTGCATTAAATTTACATAAATCACCACATTTACCACAAAGATTACATTTTTCATTAACAACAGGGTAATAAGTGTGGATATCACTTTCATCGAGTATATCACCTTTTAAAAAAATATGAGTATTTGGTTCTTCGATATCTGTATCAAATAAAGTAAAGTTTTCTGCAATATGAAATAAATTTGTTGATATTGTGGTCTTTCCTGTTCCACCTTTTCCACTTAATATCGCAATTTTCATTATAAAACATCACCTTTCTTACTATATTTTCCACTCATTTTCAAATTTTTGTTTTATATAATCTTCGGGTTTTAATTTAATATCACTTTCATTAAAAGAAAATTCGTAATGCTCAATATAATCAAGTAGTAATTCATATGCTTCTTTTATATTTTGAATTGTTTTACCATCAGCTGTATTTTTACTTAAATCTGGATGATTTTCTTTAATTTTTTCTTTATAATGTTCTTTTAGAGTTTTAATTGTAAATTTATTATTTAAATCCAAAGTTTTTATTGCTTCATGATATTTTTTTATCATTTTTTCCCCTTTTTTACAACTCTTAGTCATTTTGTAATAAACAAGCAGTTTTTCTAATAATATTATTGCAATCTACTTTATATCTTGTTTTCAATTCAAAACAATTAAATGAACTATTTTCCTCTTTAAACTCTTTTTCAAACTGTTTTATTCTTTTAAAAACTTCTCTTGTATTATTTCTATCTAGAGGGTCGTCATTTGTATGTTTTAATCCCATTATCATAATAGCAGCACTTACAGCACCACAAGTTTCTTTTGAAAACATTCCTGAACCAAGTCCAGTTGCCATTTTAAGTATCAGTTTTTCATCAATATTATTTTCTTTCGCATATGCTTTTAAAATTGATTGTGCACAATTATATCCATTATGATAATTTTCTAAAACTTCTTTTTCCATTTTAATTTTCACTCCTAATTTTCTATTTTAATTTTTTAAAATTTATCTATCTATTTCATTAATAATGCTAATGAATGTACTTGAATAATTTATAATAATTCTATTATTAGTAAAATATGGTGACCGTTTTCTTTAAATATAATTTTCAATATACCTAAAGTTTAGATATTTTGAAATTTTAACTTAATTTCTATATTATATTTATCTTTTCCATATCTTTTTATTAGATTTGATTTTGCAATTATACCTAATACCATTAGAATAAACACAATAATTATAATATTACTAAAATAAAATCTATAAAATAATAATTATTTCATCATTAAATACATAATATAAAAATGACTTACTAATGCACCTAAAATTAATCCCAATAATTTTATTTTTTTTGCATAATTAATATTACCTTTTGCAAATCTATTCCAAAATATATTCACTATATTATTCCATAATTTATTATTAAAGTAACTAAATTAATTATTCGCCATTTTTTTTAATATTTATTTAATTTTAACTTCTGCCATCATTAAATACACTATTAAAAATATAAGAGAAGTTATAAATATAAAAAAACTAAAATAAAAACTATTTAATAAAACTTCCAAAATAAAAAATATTAGTATAAAAATATACCCTTTTTTCTGTAGAATAGCGATATAATTAAAAAATATTTCCATTTTTAATCATTTTTTTTAAATTTATTTTATCTTTTTAAAAGTATTTTACTGTATTTTTATTAAATATATCGCTATACACATTTTAAATAATTATACTTTATATAGTCCATTATGCGATTTTACCGTTGATTCGTCAATCTCCTCTAATGAATTTTCACCAAATTTATATAGTGCTTCAGAAATTGTTTTAGAATTTCCTTTTCTGTAAGCTTTTATCTCAAAATCTTTCAATGCTATAACAGCTTTTGGACCAAATTCCCCTGATACTACAGCTTGAACTTTATTTTGAAATAAAATTTTAACTGCCTTACCACCAGCACCGCCACTTTCATTTTTTGCATCATTGTCAATTATCTCTGTATCTTTTGTATCAGTATCATAAATTGCAAAGTATTCTGCACGTCCAAATCTTTCATCTAATTCACTGCCATTACTATTCAAAACTGTAAATGCTATTCTCATATTATCAACCCCTTTTTAAAATATTATTTTTTTCCCTGTATATAGATATTCTACTCCACTACATTTATTATTTAGTTCACAGTAAAATTCTATTCCACTACAGTGATTTATCCCAATTTGATTAATATTTTCTTCTACAATTCTACCTATAGTTTTTAATACTCTATCTTTGTTTACCCCTTTTAAATGAAATCCACCAACTATAGAATTTATCTTTTTATTTGGGAAATAGCTCTTTACTTCATCTATTATATTTATAATCCCACTATGTGCACACCCTGTGATAATTGCAATTTTATCATTATTTTCTATAATCATCACTTGCTCGTCTGTGAACATATCCTCAGTATAAGAGTTGTCCTCATTAAGAATGAATAACTTTTTTTCACTTTGTTCAAACTCATTTATTCTCCTTATTTTACCTATAAAACTTATATTATCAATCTTAAATATATCATTTACATAGGTTACTCTGTGACTGTTTTCTAATAAAATATTTTTGTTTTTTATACCTATATATCTTATTTTACCAGTGCTATTAGAATATTTATCATTAAGTGCATCTTTTTTTATTATTATCTTAGCTTTATGATTTCTTCTAAGAAATATCTCAATTCCACCTGTATGATCATAATGACCATGGCTTATAACAAGATAGTCAACTTCTGTTAAATCAATTCCTAAATTTAATGCATTATCATAAAATTTATCTGTTTGACCTGTATCAAATAAGATTTTCTTATTATCTGCTTCAATATAAAAAGATAATCCGTGTTCACTAGTTAATCCCTCATTATAAAC
This sequence comes from Fusobacteriota bacterium, assembly GCA_012519615.1. Taxonomy (GTDB): domain Bacteria; phylum Fusobacteriota; class Fusobacteriia; order Fusobacteriales; family JAAYPW01; genus JAAYPW01. Next base: position 28,177 of record JAAYPW010000081.1, on the reverse strand, counting down.
AAGATTTTCTATTAAAACAGTAAGTTCCATTAGTGATTACACCCTTCACCCTCGCCATGATTACATGTAGAATTTCCAGAATATAGTTCCCCTTTTAGATATTCATTAAGATTAGATTCTATATCTCCACTAGCACCTAAAATAACATCAACATCTCTCTCTTTAAATAAATCAATTGCTTTTTGACCCATTCCACCTGTAATTATAACATTTACATTTTTTTCACCTAAAAATACTGGTAAAAGTCCTGGTTCATGTGGTGGAGCAGTAATAAAGTTTTTTTCTAAAATATTTCCATTTTTCACATCGAATATTGCAAATTCTTTACAATGTCCGAAATGGTCCTCTACAGTTACTCTGTCATTTGTGGGAAATGCAATTTTTATAATATCTGATTTTTCATTAGTTTCTTTATTTTTTTCATTCTCTTTATTTTCAGATTTCTCAATAATTTGATTTACTATTTTTTGTAATTCTTTTGCCTCGATACTACTTGAATTAAAATATATAAATGGTTTACCAGTATCACCAGCTATCATTATTTCTGGATTTAACGGTATTTTTCCAAGAACATCTAATCTATACTCTTTAGCAATTTTATTTGCACCACCTGTTTTAAATATTTCAGTAACTTCATTACAATTAGGACAAACAAAACCACTCATATTTTCTACTATTCCCATAATTGGCATATTTACTAAATTTGAAAATTTAATTGATTTTCTTAAATCAAGTAACGCTACTTCTTGGGGCGTTGTTACGATTACGCTTCCGTCGATTTTACCTAAATCTTGTGCAATTGTAAGAGGTTCATCGCCTGTTCCTGGTGGTAAATCCACAACTAAATAGTCTAATTCTCCCCATTTTACATCACCGATTAATTGTCTTATGGCACCTATTTTAGCAGGTCCTCTCCAAACAATTGGATCCTCAGAGTTTTGCAAAAAAAAGCTTAATGATATAACTTTTAAATTTTCATGTGCTAAAAATGGTTCATCAAAACTACTCATTTTTTGACCTTCAAGCCCCATCATAATAGGTATGTTCGGTCCATGTAAATCTACATCTAGAAGTCCAACTTTTTTTCCTTCTAATGCAAGTCCATAAGCAATATTTGTAGAAATTGTTGATTTTCCAACTCCACCCTTACCACTCATTATTACAATTTTGTGCTTTATTTTTGATATATTATCCTTTACTCTTTGTTCTAATTGTTTCATACCATTACTCATTTTCTAATCCTCCGTTACATTTTTTTATTTTAATTGCATTTGCATTTAATAATCCTTGTGCAATTTTACGCCGTCCACTTTCTAATAATCTCTGAATTGTTGTTCTTGAAACATGCATTGATTCTCCTGCCTCTATCTGACTTTTGTTTTCAATATCACATAATCTAATCGCTTCAAATTCATCAAGCTCTATTTCAACTACTTCTAGTTCACATGTTCTGTATCCAACCGGTTTATAGATAATATTTCTATCTAATTCCCTACAATTTCTTTTTTTTCTACAAAACCTCATATTTTCCCCTTTCATAGTTTAATCATGTGCATATGCACATGTATACTATATACCTATTTCTATTATTTGTCAACAATTTTATTATAAAAAAAACATAAAGTTTTATAATATTTATTATTTTAATGATTTTACTATTCTTTAAGGTTTTATATAATTAACCTATGTATTTATATCTAATTTATAAATGGTAAATATAAATACTAAAATAGGGATGTACACTTTTTCTAATATTATATATACAAGATTACGTGTAAAAATAAATCAAATTTAAAATATTATTTTATCCAAAGATTTACACTGATTAAAGTAAATTAAAAAGGTAAACACATATAATTTTTATGTTGTAAAATATAAATCTACAGAAAATTTTATAAAATAAAACTTAAGAGTTATGTTTTCTCTAGAAAATAAAAATTAATTATGATTTAATTTTAAAAATAATGGTAACTTCTCTAATGTAAATAAATAAATCCTTCTCTTAATATAGGAGAAGGATTTATAATATAGTTTTTAAATATATAAACTTTTAATTTGCATTTTTACACAAACTATATAGATATTTATATCTAGTTTTACATTATTGGATATACAAAATATATTTCTATTATACTTAAAATTTATAATTATTCTGATTTTGAATAGAAAGATAACGTTTTATTACTATATTTTCTTTCGTCAACTCTCTTTACATTTCCTATCTCTTCAGGTAATTTTTCATGTTTATGATGCTCCACTATAATAAGGCCCGTATCCTTAAGTAGTCCAAATTTACATACTTTATCTACTGTTTTTAAACATAAATCTTCATTATATGGCGGATCTAGAAATATTATATCAAACATCTCTTTTTTATTTGACAAAATTTCAATTGCTCTAAGTACATCATTTTTATAAGCACGACAAACATCCTCAAAACCCATATTATTAACATTTTCTATAATTATTTTAATTGCATCTACATTTTGCTCTATCATTATAGCTCGTTTTGCACCTCTACTAAGAGCTTCTAGTGCAATACTTCCTGTACCACTATATAAGTCCAAAAAAACACTATTTTCAATATAAGGATTCATTATATCAAATAAAGATTCTTTAACTCTTGACAATGTAGGTCTTACTTTTACACTATTTTGACTTTTAATTTTTCTATTCTTTACTATCCCTGATGTTATCTTCATCTATATTCACCATTTTCCTAAAATCTATTTTCTTAAGATAATTTTCTATTAAATTTATCCCATCTTCTAATTCTTTTATCTTATATTTATATATCTCTAATTCTGCTCTAGTTGCTATACTATCTTCCTTTTTCATGATTAATTCATAGGAAATTTTTAACTTCTCTTGCTCGTTTTTCATCATTGCAACTCTATTTTCAAGTGATAATTTCAATTTTATTTGCCTACTTTTATCATGTTTACCACAGGATAAATAGTCTCATCTTCTGTAGAAACAAACTTATCAAGATTTTTATTATCTCCTAATATATCAATAACATTTGAATCACCAAAATAATCGCTGCCACCACCAAATCTCCATTTTGTTGGAAATTCATTTACATTTCTAATATAGCTTTCTTCACTACTTGGAAATCCTTCCGCTCCTGTTACAAATACTTGTATAAATTTTATATTATTTAGATTAGCAAACTCTGTTTTTTTTATTTTCGCGGTTAATTTATTGCTATCAATAAAAATCGATGTTGGAAGTTTTATATCATTAATTAAATCTTCACCTTCTGTTACATCATCAGCAACGAAATCATTTTTAGGAATTATTTCTCGTTCTAAAAACTTTTTATTCTCTTCAGGTGCTACAATTAGAGCAATATCCCATCCCTCATGTAATTTAGTGTTTCTACCAGCAAGGGCCATTTTATTTTTACCTTTTCCTAAATTAATATAAACATCAAACATCTGTACATCCCAACCATTTTTATTTTTCCATTCGTTTTTAAAATTTGTGCCAACTTCAAATTCAAAGGAATATTCATCCCCATCTTCATATATTTTAAATTTTTGTATATCAAATGCACCTTTAACAAAAACTTCATCTGTAGGATATGTAATATTTCCTGCACCATTATCATCACCAATTATATCAGTATATTCAAAAATATTTTTTCCATAACCTATTGTTACTATACTAATCAATAAAAATAAAATTACTAATTTTTTCATAAAAACCACTCCTTTTTATTTTATATTTATGGCAACAGGGCAATGATCCGATCCAAAAGTATCATTATCTATATTAGCACTTACGAGATCTTTTATCATATTTTTAGAAACACAAAAATAATCTATTCTCCATCCAACATTTCTTTCTCTTGCTTTAAGTCTATAGCTCCACCAGCTATATTTAACTGTATCTGGATAAAAATATCTATATGTATCAATATATCCCTCATTTAAAAAATAACTCATCCAATCTCGCTCTTCTTTTAAGAATCCAGGATTTTTTTCATTAGATTTAGGGTTAGTTAAGTCTATCTCGTTATGTGCAATATTATAATCACCAGTAATAATCACTTTTTTCCCATCACTAACATATTTATTAGAGATTTTAATAATATTATTACAAAATTCTAATTTATATTCTAATCTTTTTCCTGCTTCTTGACTATTTGGGAAATAACAATTTATTAAAATAAAATCTTTATATTCTGCTATTAAAATTCTACCTTCATTATCAATGTTTTCTATATTACTAGTTTTTACATTTAATGGTAGATCTTTCGTATAAATTGCTACACCACTATATCCCTTCTTTTTTGCACTTGAAAAATAACTTTTATATCCTAAAATATTTTTTAAATTATCATCCAATTGTTCTTCTTGTGCCTTTGTTTCTTGAATACATAAAATATCGGGATTTTCCTTTAGTACCCATTCTATAAATCCTTTTTGATAAACTGCTCTTATCCCATTTACATTCCAAGATATTAATTTCATTTTATAAACCTGCTTTTATTTTATTAGCCATATCTTTACCTATTTGTACACATTTTGCAATATCATCAGCTTTTGGACTACATTTTGCTTCTACTGATTCTGATACAACTTCCCATTTAATCGCTTCAGCAAATTTATTTAAGTTGCTTACACCACCACCACTCCACGCATATGTACCAAATGCTGCGAATAATCTATCTTTTACACCAGTATGTATTAATTTTGTAGTTAATATTTCCATGGGATGATACATAGCAGCATTATAAGCACAACTTCCTAGTATAACTCCTTTACATCTAAAAATTTCATTAATTAAATAAGAAAGGTGTGTCTTAGAGGAATCATATACTTTTACATTTTTTAATCCCTCTTCTGCAATACTTCTTGCAATTGCATCTGCCATTTTTTTAGTATTTCCATACATTGAACCGTATATAATCACAATACCATCTTTATCTTCTGGTTCGTATTTACTCCACATATCATATCTACTTAATACATAGTTTAGATTAGTTCTCCATATTGGTCCATGTGTTGAAGCTAATATTTTTATATCTAAACTAGATACTTTTTTAATTGCACGTTGTACCATCATCCCAAATTTTCCAACTATATTTGAATAGTATCTTCTCATTTCTGATTCATAAAAATCTAGATTAACCTCATCATCGAATATACCACCATCTAAAGTACCAAATGTTCCAAATGCATCACCAGTAAATAGCAGTTTTGTTTTTTTATCATAAGTCATCATTGTTTCTGGCCAGTGTACCATTGGTGTAAAATAAAACTGTAAAGTTCTACTACCAATATTTAACTCGTCTAAGTCTTTAACTTCTACTAAATTTGGAAATTCACCGTAAAATTCTTTTAAAAAATCAAATGTTTTTGAATTTCCTACAATTTTAATATTAGGATATTCTTTACTAATTGCAGTTATGCATCCTGAATGATCTGGTTCCATATGATTAATTACTAAATAGTCTATCTCTCTATCTCCAATTAAGTTTTTAATTTTAAATAGATATTCCTCCATTTTTGTATCTTTAACTGTATCTACAAGTACTATTTTTTCATCAATGATTATATAAGAATTATATGAAACACCATTCTCTAAAGGCCATACATTTTCAAATAGATGAGTTTCTCTATCATTTGTCCCTAACCAATATATTTCGTCAATAATTTTTACTGCACAATTCATTTTTTTCCTCCTTAAAATTTATTTAATTGTATATAGTATAGCATATGTTATTTTTTTTTTCAATAATTGATATAAATTTAATCTTAATTTAATCTTAATTTAATCTTACTATTAATATACTATATAGATGCTAAAATAGGGAGGTATATTTTTCTAATATAATATTTACAAAATCAAATGTAAATATATAAAATTTGTGAAGCAATAATAATGTAGCTAAACTCTTTGTAAGTATCATAATTTATATAGAATTAAAACTAAATTCAAAATTAAAACACTTTTTTTACAATATATTAAAATAAATGGCAATAATACCTATAATAAAACTCATATAAATATTTTTGTGACGCAAAGAAACTCTTCATATAGTAAATTTATAAATTTTTTTATGATTTATACTAAAAAAGTTATATCTTTTAAGTATAAATTATGAAAATTCATAATTTAACTGCTAGTGTGCTATGACACGATACTCTAGTACTAGTCTATATTTTCATTTATACTAAAAAAAAACGATAGAATTAATATCTATCGTTTTTTTTATTTAATTATTTTTATTATATTCTTTTTTATCATACATCTCTTTACTAGCTTCCTGCACTAAAATATCTGAATTTATATCTCTCGCAGAATCATATTCGGAACATCCATAAGTTGCTGAATATATATATGGATGACCTTTGTCCGTAATTATTTCAGAATATTTAGTCAATATAGAATTTAAGTTTCCTATTACATCGCTTTTTTCTCTTCTAGGAAATAGTATTATAAATTCATCTCCACTAGCTCTAAAAAATATATTATCATCATTTAAGTTCTCTTTTACCACCTTAACAAATTCTTTAATTATATTATCTCCAAATTTATATCCATATGCTTTATTAGCATATTTAATATCATCAATTCCGATAAAACATAATGTAAATTTATTTTGACTAATTTTGCTTTGATTTATTAATTTTTCTAAAAAAATAAAACCTGAACTACGATGATATATTCCAGTAAATTTATCTGTTTTTGCACAATTAGATATTGTAGTTATATAGCTTTGATTTTCAGTTGAGTCTTCCTTTATAGCAAGAAACTTATCAAATCCGTTACCTGTATTTATAGGAACTATTGTCATTTTTTCCAAATATATTGTCCCATTTTTACGCTTATTAAACAATTTACCTGACCAAATTTCTCCATTTTTTATTTTATTCCATAATTTATTATCAATTTTATCTGTTTGATATTCACTATTAAAGATATTGACATTTTTACCAATTATCTCATATTTTTCATATCCTGTTAAATCATATATTTTCTCATTTGCATATGTAATTATCCCAATATCATTTACAATTATCATACTTATTGGTGATTTATCTATAATTTGTAATAGTTCATTTTTTTCGCCATCTTTTTTCAATAAAATTTTATAGAAAATAAACATTGTTAAAAATATAAAAAATAAAAATATATTTACCATATTTTTTGATAAAATTGATAGATATTCAGTGTTTTTCAAAGAACTTAATTCTTCTATATCATAATAAATATATGTTTTCCAACCGTATTCTATATCTTTTTTTATCTGCTTATATTTTTTTCCGTTAATATTTATATTATCTTCACTAAAATTATATTCATATTTAGTTAATTTTTGATTAGAAAATTGTTTAGTTTCATATAAATTATTTATCTCATTTTCTGTTTTTTCATCTATATATTTATAAATTGCACTATTCTCATTAGAAAAAAATATTATGTTTTCTTCAGATACGACGAATATTTTTTCATTTAAACTGTATAGTACTTCTTCCATAAGTTTTGTATTTAATTTTAGAGAAAAAACATACGAAATCTCATTATCGATATAAAAAGGCATACCTATATATACCTCGTTCATTTGTTGTAATTCCTAGAGCAGGGTATACAGTTACCTCTCCTTTTAATCCATTTTGAAAATACGGACGAAACGAGTAATTATTATTATAAAAATTCTTATCTACACTTATTATTACTTCACCATTTTTATCCATTATATAAATATTCTCACATGATAAGATTTTTTGTACACCATATAAAATATTTTCAATATCTTTTATATTTTCATTATTAAGATTACTAATTAATTTTTTTAGTTTTTCATCTTTAATTGTTTTCTCTGATAATGCAATATAAAATTTTAAATTATTATAAAACATTGATTTTTCCATTTTAATATTTTTTAAATTATAATAATTTTCAACTTTATTTTTTTTATATTCTCTTACATGATAAAAAAATCCATTAATCATATATATGAATAAAAATAGTAATATTAAAGCACCAATAATATTAATATTCTTATTAAAATTATTTAATATACTATCATCATCTCTCATTTTTTTTAGCTATTAATAAATTCTTATATTAATAACTCCCTCCTCTATTATATTTTTATATAAATTTATTTAAAAGCAATACAATCGATTAGAATTAATGTATTTTTTGGTAAATTCGAAACTTCCACAACAGATCTTGCAGGTTTTTTTGTAATATATTTTCCGTATACCTCATTAACTATTGAAAAATTATCTATACTTTTTAAGTATATTGTTATTTTTAAAACATTATCTAAATCTGAACCTGCCTCTATTAAGATCTCTTTTAGATTATTTAAAATTTGTTCGGTCTGAATTATAATATCTTCTTTAACGATCTCATTTGTTAAAGGTGATATTGCAATTTGTCCAGAACAATAAATAATATTATTATGTATCACTGCTTGTGAATAAGGTCCAATTGCTTTTGGTGCTTTTATTGTATTAATTTTTTTTATCAATTTTCCCCTCCTATTGTTATATTTTATATTAAAAAATCTATTGCCACTATATTAATATAATGATAATAGATTTCTAAAATTCAAATTTAAAATGCCTCCTCTTCCATATTGGAGCACTCCTTACACTGATTTCGGTATTGTTGTATAATTTCTTTTGCTTCTACAATTATTCTCTCTTTGTCACCTAAACATCTAAGATGAGCAATCAAAGAGCCCACTTGATAAATTTCTAATATATCAAGCACACCTTCATCTTTGAAAATTTCACACTGTAAATTATTCCACACTCTCAAATTCATATACATCACCTATTAAATCATTTTTTATATAACCACCTTATATAAATTATATACTCTATAAATTAATTTTTCCTTTTTATAAATTTATTATAATTTTATCAATATCTTCTTTAGTTATATTAAAATTAATTGAGATTCTAAGTCTAGGTTTGTTTGCAGGTACAGCAGGATATCTTATTGCTGGTACATATAAATTATTCTCATATAGTTTTTTACTTATTTTAATTGCATCTATATCACTATTAAAAATTACTGGTACAATTTGGGTATTTGATTCTAAAGTATTATAACCCTTATATTTCAATTCTTGTCTTAAATAATTTGATAATTCGATTATTTTTTCTCTTCTAAATTTTTCATTTTGTATTAATTCTAATGTTTTATTAGCAGAAGCTATTATAGCTGGAGGTAGCATTGTTGAGAAAATAAAACTCCTACTATAATTAATTAGATAACGTATAATACTTTGTGATGATGCAACATAAGCACCAGTTAGACCAAAAGCTTTACCTAAAGTACCCATAATTATATCCGCCGATTTTATTTGCTGTTCATTTACAATGCCATTACCATTCTCACCAAATATTCCAATTCCGTGCGCTTCATCTACCATAAATATAAAATCATATTTTATTTTAAGTTTTTCTATCTCTTTTAGATTTCCTTTATCTCCATCCATACTAAATACACTATCTGTTACAACCATAGCCTTTTTATAAGAATCTCTATATTTTATAAGTTTTTCTTCTAAATCGGTTATATTATTATGGCTATATCTTATTATTTTCGCATTACTTAAAAACATTCCATCATATATACTTGCATGATTATATTTATCGGTAAAAATTATATCTTCTTTAGTCATTATAGCTGATATAATCCCAACATTTGCATCATAGCCACTATTAAATATTAATGCAGACTCTTTATTATGAAATTTTGCAATATTTTTTTCGAATTCATAAAATATATCAGCATCACCTGATACAATTCTAGAGGCCCCGCTTCCTAATCCATATTTATCTATAGCAAAATGAGCTACTTCTATAACTCTTTTGTCATCTCGTAGCCCTAGATAATTATTTGAAGAGAAGTCTACATACTGTTTACCGTCTATATATATTTTTTTCCCAATAATTTTATCAATTTTTTTTAATTCTCTTAACCTGTTTTCTTTTTCAACTTTTTTTATCTTATCATTAAAAAAATTCAATTTAAATTCCCCACATTTTTTTTATATCGTTTACTAATTTTTTATCTTCCTCAATACTTCTACCTTTAATAGTTAAATACCCACCTATCATTAGTGAATTTGCTCCACACATAAATGCCATCCCCATAAAATCCTTAAGTATACTTTCACGACCTGCTGTTATTTTTATATTTTTATCTTTTAAGATTAATCTATATATTGCAATCATTTTTAAAATTCGTTCAATAGATTCTATATTATAATTTTCAAAAGGAGTTCCCTTTATAGGATTTAATATATTAATCGGTATACAGTCAACATCTAATTCTTTTAGTGTAAATGCCATACTCACAAGATCTCTATCTGTCTCTCCCATCCCAATTATACCGCCACTACATACTTTTAAACCAGCTTTTTTAGCATTTTTTATAGAATTTATCCTATCGTTAATGCTATGTGTTGTCGCTACAATATCTCTATAGCTTTCAACTGATGTTTGAAGATTATTATGATATCTAGTTAATCCACTTTCTTTTAAAGAGATTGCTGCTTCATAAGTTAAATACCCTATTGAAGCACATGATTTTATATTTTTTTTATTGTTCTCTTTATAAAATTCTTTTAGTTTTTCAAATTCAATACTATTTATATTAATTGTACTACCACTTGTTACAATACCAAAATTTTCAGAACCAATTTCTACTGCTATATCAAGCTCTTTTGTTAACTCTTCAACTGTTTTTAATCCATAAGCCTCTATTTTCGTATTATAATGAGATGATTGTGCACAAAATTTACAATTTTCTTCACAAATACCGCATTTAGCATTGCTAATAGTACATGTATATAGCTCATTTCCACAATATTTTTCACGAACTTTATTTGCAACACTATATAAATCCATTAATTTTGATCCTTTTAAAGAGAATAAATCTATGGCGTCATCTTTTGTTATATCCTGTAATATATATTTATCCATTTTTACTCCTAATTACTCTTTTTCAATAACAAACATTGTTAAATCATCAATTACCGGTAATCCTTCCAAATAATCCATTAAGTCACCATATACTATATCTAATAATTCCTGTCCTTTTTTAGAATGATTTATTGCTAATAATTCCTTTAATCTTTCAATTCCATAAAATATTTCGTCTTTATTTTGCGCCTCAATAATTCCATCTGTATATAAGAAAATTTTATCTCCAGGATCTAAAACAAGTTCTTTCTCTTCAAACTCAATCATTCCAGGAAAGTCTTCTTCCGAGAATAATCCTAGCACTTGTCCTTTAGTAATAAGTTCCTCAATAGTTCCATCTTTTTTTATTAGAATACCTGGCTCTTGTGCTGCTTTACAATACATTACTTTATTGTCATCTAATTTTATAACTAAATAAAATAAACTTATAAATTTTCCCTCTGGAAAAGTTTTTACAACAACATCATTAAGTAATTCCATAGTTTCTGCAGGTGAAATTATATCTTCAGAATAGGTCATAAGATATACCTTAAACATTGTGGAAAGAAGTGCAGCTGGTATTCCGTGACCAGATACATCTGCAAAAGCTATTCCATAATAACCGTTACTCATAGATACAATATCATAAAAATCTCCACCAATATCTTGTGATGGTTGATATTTTACTGCAAAATTGTATCCTGGTATCTCTGGAAATTTAATAGGAAGTAAATTTTTCTGAATTTCTGATGCCATCTCTAATTCGTCTTCTAAAGCTTCATACAATTTAGATAACTCTCTATTTTTTCTTTCTAATTCTTTTTCTCTTCTTTTTAATTTAAAAAATAGTCTTTCATTTTCCTGCTTTAATTTATTTCCACGGTCTATTTTTTTTAAAATCTCGATTAATTCATATCTATCAAATGGTTTATTTAAAAAGTCTGCTGCACCTAATCTTATTGCTTTTAAAGCAATATCAATATTTCTTTCAGTTGTAAGCATTACTGTAGGAATTCCTTTTAATTGCGGATTAAATTTTTTAATAAAATCTAGTCCATTCATATCAGGCATCTCATAATCAACTAAAATAAGATCTGGAGAAATATTTTGAATTTCATCTAGTGCAACTAAAGCGCTTTCAAATTCAATTGTTTCAAACCCTTCTATTTTTAGTGTATCTGAAATTAATTTTCTCATGAACTTTCCATCATCAATAATAACCACTTTTATTTTTCTTAAACTTCCTGGTATTTCAATAATATCGTGAACATCATTATGTATTTCAAAATATTTATCTAATTTTACCATTGAAATTAATTTTTTTATCTGACTTGATTTAATTACAAATTTAATTTCTCCCAGTTTTTGTTCGATATTTTTTTTTATTTGGACCATTGTACTAATCCCGACAGATTCTATATAATCAATCTCTTCCATATTGATTATAAAGTTTTTAACTCCCTCTTTAAGTAGCTCCGATACCTTATTTTGTAATTTAAAATTTGAGCTTAAATCTATATTTCCAGTAATTTTTATAATATATATCTCTTCAATTTCCCTAGTTTCCATCTCAAATTTAGAAGGTTTATTATCCCAAAATTTGTTAACCATATTTAGTATCGGTATTATGTTTTCATCTTTAACGTATACAATATCAGTTGCACCGTTTTTTAGAATTTTTACAATATCAGAATTCTCCATATTTTTATCCAGTGTAATTAATACAGGGATCTCTTCTAATTCCTCATCACCTTTTATTAATGATAAATATTCTAAAATTTCTTTTTGTTCTGATTTGCTAATAATAATAAGACTTAGATTCATTTTTTTTATTGTACTTATAATCTCTTCATCTTCTGGAATTACATAAATTTTATAACCATTTCTCTGAAAGTTAATTAATATTTTATCCCTAATTTTATTCTTTTCCATAATTATTCCGATTTTTTTAGCTTTCATACTAAATAGCACTCCCTTATATTAGAAAAATTAGTTACTCTTTTTAAATTTGATTATATTTGCCAATACACCATTTATAAACTCATAACTTTTTTCTTCACCGTATATTTTAGCTAGTTCAACAACTTCATTAATCGATATATTTTGTGGTATAATATCATATAAAATCTCATAAGTTGATATTCTAAGTAAAACTCTATCTACAACTCCAATTCTATTTATATCCCAGCCTCTCATATTTATATCAATAGTCTTATCAATTTCATCTATATTCGCTGATATCTCTTCGCTGTATTTTACTATAAAATCCATATATTCTTTTTTTATAATATTCTCATCCCTGTTTATATAATCATAAATTATATTTATAGGTAAAACACTATTTGAATCTGATTCAAATAATATTTTGAAAAGATGTTCCCTTGCTTGTCTCATACTCACGTTAAAAATCCTCTCCATTATTCAAAAATTTTATTATTAATTTTTTAATACTAACATTTTTTGGTATTAAATTAAATATTATTGAAAATATTATTGTACATAATAAAATACCAATTGTATTTAAAAATCCAAATTTAATCCACAAGATTCCAAATATAAATCCAAATATAGCACCTATTATCCTTCTAAAGTTAATCTGCATAAACTCAATTATCTTTTCAAAATCATTCATTTTATTTCACCTCAGAAAAATCATTTTCAATGTTTTTTTCGTTATTTTCTTCTTCAACGTATTTTTCTTCATAAACATATTTCGAATCATGGTTTAGTTTTTTAACTTTTATATCTAGATTTTGTATTTCAATGCTTGTTTTATGTTTAATCTCTTTTTTAATTAAATCTTGTAAATCTTTTAGTTGCTCACTTAAACTTCTGACAGCATCTACATTTAAATCAATTTTAACATTTATATTATTTTTTTTAATATATGTTCTAACAGTTGCACTTTTTATAAAATCAATATTAATAATTAATGCTTTTATTAAATTATCTATTGCTGAAAAAGAGATATTTATATCACCATACTTGTTGCTTATTTTTACATTTTTGTCATCTCTACTAAAAACAAAAAAAACTTTAGAAATACTCATTATGATATAAAATAATGCAATTGATATAATTATAATTTTAATAATATTAAAATTAGTATATTCTAAGTAGTTAGAATATATATCAATTTTTTCTGGAAATATCGCTATATACAATACCGTTGATGACATCATTAGTATTCCTAGCCAATAAATAAAAAATAGTAAACCCCATATTATCATATTATTTCACCTTCCATAAAATTTAGGGGTGAATATATATACACCCCTATATTAAAATTTATTCTTCTTCCTTTGTTTCCTCTTTAGGAATATTAATCCCTTGTACATATACATTAATTTCCGCTACTTCTAATCCTGTCATATTAGTAACTGCAGACATTATATTTTGTTGCACTTTCGCAGCAATTTCAGGAATTTTTACACCATAATCTACAATTAAATTCACATCAATTTTTGTTTCATTTTCATTTGTTTCAACTTTTACCCCTTTAGAAAAATTTTTCTTCCCAAGAATTGTTGAAATGCCTTCTGTAATTCCTCCACTCATTGCGTAGACACCTTCAATTTCTGTAGAAGAAATCCCAGAAATTATTGCTACTACTTCATTCGAAATTTTAATATTACCTAAATCTGCCATTTAAAACCCCTCCCCTTATTTGTTTTTCTTGCCATGAAATTTTATTATAATAAATTATTAACTAAATTCTTTTTCTATAAAGTCTGTTGAATATTCACCTTTAACATATTTTTCATTATCTAAAACTCTAAGATGGAAAGGTATTGTTGTTTTAACACCTTCAATTATATACTCTCTTAATGCTCTTTTCATTCTCGATACAACTTCTTCTCTAGTTTTACCATGTACTATTAATTTAGCGATCATAGAGTCATAATAAGGTGGAATCTCATATCCTGAATAAGAGTGACTATCTATTCTTACACCTATTCCACCAGGTGCAATATAATTTTCTATTTTACCAGCACTAGGCATGAAATTATTATCTGGATCCTCTGCATTTATTCTACATTCAATTACAAATCCATTTAAATTCACATCATCTTGTGTTACTGTAAGTTTTTCTCCACTTGCAGCTATAATTTGCTCTTTTATTAAGTCTACACCCGTTATCATCTCTGTAACAGTATGTTCTACTTGTATTCTTGTATTCATCTCCATAAAATAGAAATTTTTATTTTTATCAACTAAGAATTCCAATGTACCAGCACTATCATAATTAATTGCTTTTGCAAGTCTTACAGCAGCTTCACCCATTTTTGTTCTAATATCATCTGTTAATATTAATGAAGGTGATTCCTCTACAAGTTTTTGGTGTCTTCTTTGGATAGAACAATCTCTTTCACCTAAATGTACAACATTTCCATGTTTATCTCCTATAATCTGTATCTCAATGTGTTTCGGTTGTTCAATATATTTTTCTATATATACATCTGGATTTCCAAATGCAGCTTTAGCCTCATTTCTTGCTGCTACGAAATTTGTTTCTAACTCTTTCTCATTTTTAGCAATTCTCATCCCTTTTCCACCGCCACCTGCAGTTGCTTTTATCATAACAGGGAATTTAATCTCTTCGTTTACAATTTTTTTTGCTTCCTCAATTGTATGAATTATAGCTTTCGAGCCAGGAGTTACAGGTACGTTATTTGCCATTGCTGTTTCTCTTGCAGTTGCTTTATCACCCATTTTTGTGATACACTCAGCAGATGGTCCGATGAATACAATATTATATGTTTCACATATTTTTGCAAACTCAGCATTTTCTGCTAAAAATCCATATCCTGGATGTATAGCATCAGCATTTGTCATTTCAGCTGCTGCAATTATATTCGGTATTTTTAAATAGCTTTCTGAACTCATTGACGAACCTATACATACAGATTCATCTGCTAATCTTACATGTAGTGAATCTTTATCTACTTCTGAATATACTGCTACTGTTTTAACTCCTAATTCTCTAGCCGCTCTTATAATCCTAACAGCAATTTCACCTCTATTTGCTATTAATATTTTTTCAAACATCTATTAAACGTTACCTAAGAATAATTATATTCTTATAATAACTCCCTCCCTTTTTCTATTTTTAATAATATAAAATTAATTATTTACCTCTAATAATACTAAGTTTTGCCCAAATTCAGCATTACCACCATTTTCAAGATAAATTTCTTTTACAATACCGGCTTTATCACTTATAACATCCGTTTTAATACCAATAGATTCAATATAACCTATAATTTGTCCTTTTTCTATTTTATCACCCAATTTAATTATTGGTGTATTTGTATTTTTTTTATAATAAAATTTACCAACACTCATTGAAATTAATGTACCTGTTTGACTAATCACCGTTTCCTCTACATCTTCAGAAATAGAAGTTTCTTCAACGATTTTAGGTAATGATGCTTTTAGCATATCTTTTTTTAATAAAACTTTCGTCCCTTCTGATTCTAGAGTAATCTCAGTAACGTCTGTATCATTAAGTATTTGCATCAATTTTTTTATTTCTGTTACATCCATTTTATTTAAAACCTCCTGATATTTAATTAATTTTTATTTTATTAAAATATTTTAGCATATTTTTTATCTAATTGCAATTGTATTTTTACCTAACAACTCTTCTACTTCTAAAATAAATAATTCTGTTGGATTTACGTAGTATTCCTTATCTAGTTTTACAATACTTTTTTTATTATTTTGCTTAATTGCAAGTAACGTTTCATTTTCACCTTTATATTTTTTCAAGATTTTTTTTAATGTTATTGATTTTGAAAAATTATCCCCTTCTAAAAGAATATATACCTTAAATTTTTTAATTTCCTCTATTTCATCAAGATTTTTTATATTAAATATATTTATTTTTATCTCTGTTATATTATTAAAATAATTTTTACTAACTTCACCATCAATATAAACAAGATTATTTTCCATAATCAAATGTCCTATTTCTTTATACTTATTTGGAAAAACAATAACTTTTATACTAGCCGTATAGTCTTCTAGAGTAAATTCAGCCATAACTTGTCCAGCTTTTGTTAACTTCTTATTTAAATTAGTAATTATTCCAGCAATTTTAACTTTTGTTTTATTTTGTTCATAAATTTCTGAAACTTTATCTAATTTAAATTTTTCTAGCTTTAATCTATATTTATCTATAGGATGTCCCGATATATATACACCTAAATACTCTTTCTCTTTGTTTAATTTCTCTTCTGTAGTATATTCAATTAGATTTTCATACTCTAATTTAATATTAGGTATTTTTGTATGTGCAAAAAGAGATTGTCTTATATCATTCTCCCTATCTATTTTTTTAGTTATATTATCTAGAATTTTGTCTATAATTTCATATTTCTGTTTTCTATTTCCCTCTAATGAATCTAGTGCTCCTGATAATACCACTGCTTCTAAATGTTTCCTATTAATATTACCATTTTTTTTAAGTCTAAATACAAAATCTTCATAATCCATATAATTACCATTTTTCTCTCTGTCTTCCACAATTAAATTAGCGATATTATCTCCAAAATGTTTAATTGCCGATAGTCCAAATCTTATACGATTATTATCAATTTTAAATAAAAACTCTGATTTATTTACATCTGGTGGTAATATCTCAATCATGTTTTTTTTCGCTTCCTCAAGATAAAAACTTAGTTTATCAAGGTTATTAGATTCGCTACTCATTAATGCAGCAAAATATGGGACAGTATAATTAGCTTTTAAATACGCTGTTTGGTATGCAATAAGTGCATATGCAGCAGAGTGTGATTTATTAAAACCGTATCCTGCAAATTTATCAATTAAGATGAATATATTTTCAGCAATTTTTTCATCTACCCCATTTTCACTTGCGCGATTTATAAATTTATTTTTATTTTCCTCCATAATATCAAAATCTTTTTTAGATATTGCCCTTCTAAGTAAATCAGCTTCTGCAAGAGTATAATTTGCTAATATATTTGCAATTTTCATAACTTGTTCTTGATATAATATTACACCATGTGTCTCTTTCAAAACCTCTTCTAGCTTAGGATGCATATATTTTACTTCGATTTTTTTATGTTTTGCATCTATATAGCTATCTACCATTCCGCTACCTAGAGGCCCAGGGCGATATAATGCTAAAATTGCGATAATATCTTCGAATTCCGTAGGTGATATCCTTTTTAATAAGTTTCTAATACCAGATGATTCCAACTGAAATACACCACTTGTATCACCTTTACTAAGTAATTTATATGTTTTTTCATCATCTAGCTTTATTTCATCTAAATTTATTTTAATATTTTTATCCTTTTCTATATATATTAATGCTTTTTCTAAGAGACTTAAGTTTTTCAATCCAAGTAGATCCATTTTAAGTAAACCTAAATCTTCCAACTCCTTCATCTGGTATTGTGTAGATACAATATTTGATTTATTATCAGAATATAGAGGTACATCTTCATGAAGACTTTTTCTTGATATTACAATTCCAGCTGCATGGATCGAAGCATGTCTTACTTTCCCTTCTAATCTTAATGAATAGTCAATAACTTTTTGAATTTCACTATCTTTTTTATATAAATCTTGTAAACTAGGTATATTTTTTAGAGAATTACTTAAATCATCCCCATCTATCAACATTTTTGCTAGTCTATCAATTTTTGCTATAGGCACCCCTAATACTCGTCCTACATCTCTAATAGCTGCCCTTGATTTTAATGTACCAAAAGTGATAATCTGCGAAACTTTATCTTTCCCATATTTATTTACAATATAGTTTATAACTTCCTGTCTACGTTCGTTACATAAATCTACATCTATGTCCGGCATACTTATTCTTTGTGGATTCAGAAATCTTTCAAAAATAAGATTATATTTAATCGGATCAATATCTGTTATATCTAGTAAATATGAGATAATACTTCCTGCTGCAGAACCTCTTCCAGGGCCTACCATTATCTTATTTTGTTTAGCAAATTGTATAAAATCCCAAACTACAACAAAATATTCTGAATAACCCATTTTCGTTATAACATCTAATTCATACTCTATTCTCTCTAATATTTTCTCATCTTTTGTATCTTTATATTTTTTTTCATGACCTTTATAAACTAAATATTTTAAATATTCAGAAATTTTATTAAATCCAACTGGTGTTTCATATTCTGGAAATTTAAAAACTCCAAATTCTATACTAACATTACATTTTTTTGCAATTTCCACTGTATTTTCAATTGCATTATCATAAATGTTCATTTTTTGCAACATTTGACTTTTACTTTTAAAATAAAGTTCATCAGTATCTATTTTCATTCTGTTTTTATCATCAAGTTTTGATCCTGTTTGTAGACAAAGTAGTATGTCTTGTAAATTATCGTCTCCATAATGTACATAATGTACATCATTTGTTGCAACAACTTTAATTCCATGTTTTTGTGCTAATTTAAATAGATCATCATTTAATATCTCTTGTTCTTTTAATCCATTTGCCTGTAATTCAATATAAAAATCATCTTTTCCAAAAATATCAATATACTCGTATAATGATTTTTCTACCATTTCTAAATTATTTTGTAGTAAATAAGATGGGATCTCCCCATGCATACAAGCAGATAACCCTATAATTCCATCACTATATTTTTTTAAAATAGTTTTATCAATTCTCGGTTTATAGTAAAATCCATCTGTATATCCATAAGACGATAATTTTAGTAGATTTCTATATCCAATATTGTTTTTTGCAAGTAAAATAAGGTGATACATAGTTTTATCTTTTTTTTCTACATCATTACTCGAAATATATGATTCTATCCCGATTATGGGCTTAATCCCTTTTTTTATAGCTTTCTGATAAAATGATACAGCACAAAACATATTTCCGTGATCTGTAACAGCCATAGCACCCATACCCAATTCTTTCGCTCTATCCAAATATTCATCTATTTTTCCTACGCCATCAAAAAGACTATATTCTGTATGCAAATGTAAGTGCACAAATCCACCATAATCTCTATTCATTTTATCAATCCTTTTCATTTTATAAGTTTAATTTAAAATATTCATTTAAAAATACACCTAAACCGCTTTCGTCATTAGATGGTGCTATATTTTTATATCTATTTTTTATATTTTCATCTGCATTTCCCATACAAACAGGTGTTCCCACAATATCAAGCATCTCTATATCATTTTCTGCATCTCCAATTGCCATTGTTTCCTCTTTTTTTAACTTTCTTCTATCTATAACAACTCCTACTGCTCCACCTTTAGATACATTTTTATCTAAAATTTCTAAATATGTCGATCTTGAATATGCAAGATAAACTTCATTAGATAATACTGCTCTAATCTCTTTTTCTACCTTTTTTAAAATGCTATTTTCATCAATAAACATTATTTTTAAAAATTCATAATTATTAAATGTATTAAAGTTTTTTATATTATAATTAATAGATGAAGTTATTTTATAATTTTGAATAATCTCATTTTCATTTTCTACATAAAGTTTCTCATTTTGAAATACATTCATATGTATATTGTTTTTTCTGCCAATTTCTATTATTTTCTTACTTACATCTTCTTTTAAAAGAATCTCATTTATTGTCTCTTCTGTTAATCCATCTATAATTTTAGCACCGTTATAACATATTATTTCTGTATCTAAACCTAATTCATCTTTGTAACTTTTCATAGAATAGTAACTTCTTCCAGTTGCAATATGGACGCTTATCCCTTTTTCTATAAGTTTTTTTATAACTTTTTTATTAAGTTCAGATATCTTTTTTTCTGTATTTAATAAAGTCCCGTCTAAATCTATGAAAATTGCTTTAATCTTTTCCATAAACATCTCCCTCTATATTGTTATCAAATTATCTCTATGAATTACCTCTTCTCTACTTTTATATCCTAGTAATTCCTCAATCTCTTCACTACGTCTTCTCTCTATTTTAAAGATCTCATCTGAATTATAATTTACTATTCCCCTTGCAATCTCTTTCCGTTTTTTGTTATAAATAGAGACCATATCACCAACTTCAAAACTACCTTTTATTCTTGTAATTCCGCTCGGTAAAAGACTTTTTCCGTTTTTAAGTGCTTCTTCTGCTCCATCATCAATATATATTCTACCTTGTGCTCTTAAACTATAACCTATCCACATTTTTTTTCTATTTACAATTTTTTCGTTAGGGATAAATTTTGTCCCAACTTGCTCATCATTTAATACTTTTTCTAAATTTCCAATGTCCTTACCGTTAATAATATACATTGCTGTTCCAACTTTCATGCATATCTCCGCTGCTTCTAATTTAGTAACCATTCCACCTGTACCTACACTACTTCCACTTCCACCAGCATTTTTCCATATTTCATCGGTTAATTCTTTAACTTCACTAATTAGATTTGCATTAGGATTTGTACTAGGATTTTTATCATAAAGTCCATCTATATCCGATAAAATAATCAATATATCTGCTTCTACAGCAGATGCCACTCTTGCAGAAAGATTATCATTATCTCCAATTTTAATCTCTTTTGTAGATACCGTGTCATTTTCATTAATTATAGGTACAACATTAAATTCCAAAAGTTCTAGTAATGTATCTCTTGCTTTTATATAACGTTTACGATTTTCTAGATCATCTCTAGTTAGTAAAACTTGTGCTGTAATTATATCATTTTTACTAAATGCTTCATCATATTTTTTCATAAGAAGAGGTTGCCCTATTGCAGACATTGCCTGTTTTTGTTTTGTTTTTAAGACTAAATCTGTAGTTTTCATCCGTTCTTTCCCAATTGCAACAGCACCAGAGCTCACAATTATAAATTCATAATCTTTCCCTTTATATTTTTTTATAATATTTGACAAATAATTCATTTTATCTATATCTACTTTACCATCTTTTACTAAGTTACTACTTCCGATTTTTATAATTATATTTTTTTTAGCCATTTTAACTCTCCCTATTCATCATATAATCACATAAAGAAACAAACTTTTCTGCTTTAACCCCATATTTTTTTATAATTAATTCTTTTGCTAACGATATTTTATCTTCTAATATTTTTTTTGATTCGTTTACTCCAAAAAGTGCTGGATAAGTTATTTTATTTTGATTTTTATCTTTTCCGATTGTTTTTCCTAATTTTTTAAAATTTCCCTCAACGTCAAGTATATCATCTTTTATTTGAAATGATATACCTAATAATTCTGCAAATTTAATCATAGTGTCAATATCATCTTGTTTAGCATTTGCTAATATAAGTCCAATTTCAATTGGTAATTTCATCATTTTACCTGTTTTATTAATATGTATATACTGTAATGTACTTAAATCAACTTTCTTATCTCCACTTGTTACATCTATAAATTGACCACCAATCATACCATTAATCCCAGCAGCTTCTGTGACTTTCTGTAAGATTTTTATCATTTGATTGTGAGAAATATCTCTATGTTCTTTTGCTAATATATGAAATGCATGTGTTAATAGTGCATCTCCAATTAAAATAGCTTCTGCTTCGCCAAATTTTTTATGAACCGTTAATTGTCCTCTTCTATATGTATCATTATCTAGTGCAGGTAAATCATCATGTACCAGAGAATAATTATGTATACATTCAATTGCTACTGCGTATTGTAATCCTAATTCAATATTAATCTCAAATAATTCTAAAGTCATTAAAAGAAGTATTGGTCGTAATCTTTTTCCACCATTTAATAGTGCATAACTAATCCCTTCTTTTAAAACTGTAGGATAATTAATCTCACTAAGTTCATTTTTTATGCTGTTTTCTATAATTAATGAACTCTCTTTTAGATATTTTTCCATTTTTCCTCCAACTTATTCAAATAATTGATACATAATATTTTCATTATCTTCTATGATTTTTTTAACTTTACCCTCTGCTTTATCTATAATTTTTTCACATTCATTTATTAATTTAACTGCTTCCTCGTATTTCTTTATTGAATCTTCTAGATCTAATTCATCATTTTCCATTTGAATAATTATATTATCAAGCGATTCTAGTTTTTCCTCAAAAGTCCCTTTTGATTTTTTATTATCTTTTTTTGTATTTTCCATTTTTCCTCCTTTATAAATTTTAAAATATAATATATTGTGTAATTTTATCTTTATTCATTTATAATGTAATTATCATTTTATTATATAGTCTTTTTTAAATTGTATTACCATGTATTTATTTTATCCATATTTTTTTGTTATTTACGATTATTTTTTTAATTTTCATTCCTATATTTTTAATATTATTTCATAATATTTTTTCACTTGATATTTTGCTTTGAAAAAATCTTATATGTGCGTTTTGTTAGAGATGTTCTCGCTGTTTTTAAAATTTCATTTTAATCTATAATGTAATTATTGTTTTATTACTAATTTTTTTAGAAGTAGATTCAATGTCTTTCTTTTTTTATCCATTGCTAAAATTAAATTTTAAATTTGAATTTAGTTTTAATTAAGTATAAATTTTGGTATCTACAAGGTGATTTATCTACATTTAAATTTTCTATATTTAGATTTGATTTTGTATATATTATATTTTTAAAAATATACCTTCTTATTTAAGAATTTATCTATATTTAATTATACAATTTTTTTATCTAAATTTCTACTTTAATTTATATATTATTAAAAAAACTCCTCTTTAGAGTGTAAAAGAGGAGTTTAAATTTAAATTTCGCTTATAAATATATTTTGTTCTCTGTCAGGTCCCACAGAAACCATAGATATTTTTGATTTCATTACCTCTTCTAATTTTTTGATATATTTTTTAGTATTTTCTGGTAATTTATCATATTCTTTTATTTTTGTGATATCTTCTTTCCATCCATCTAACTCAATATATACAGGTTTTGCTCTTTCTAATTGTTCAATTGACGCTGGAATATAATCATATATTTTACCATCTATCTCATAATGTGTTGCAATTTTAATTTTATCTAGTCCACTTAAAACATCTATTTTTGTAAGTACAATATCAGATATTCCACTTAATAAAACTGCATGTCTTCCTACGACACCGTCGAACCATCCACATCTTCTAGGTCTTCCAGTTGTAGCCCCGTATTCGCCACCAATTTCTCTTAAGTCATCACCTGTTTTGTCTAATAATTCTGTTGGGAATGGGCCTTCTCCTACTCTAGTAGTATACGCTTTAATAACTCCTATTACTTTATTAATCGCACATGCAGAAATTCCAGTTCCTGTTAATGCTCCACCTGTAGTAGGTGATGATGATGTAACATATGGATATGTACCATAATTTATATCTAACATTGCAGCTTGTGCACCTTCAAATAATACTAGTTCATTATTATTTATAGCATCATGAATAATAGGTAAAGTATCAACAATTCTATGTTTTAATAGTTTTGTGTATTCAGAATAATCACTATATATTTCATTAAAATCAAGTTTTGGAACATTATATATTTTTTCAAATAATTCATTTTTTTCTTCTAAGTTAGATTTTAATTTTTCTCTAAATACTTTATCAGAAAGTAAATCTACAGCTCTTATCCCTATTCTATCTATTTTATCTCTGTAACATGGCCCAATTCCTCTTCTTGTTGTACCAATTTTTTTTGCTCCACTTCTATCTTCTTTTATTTTATCCATTTCAATATGATACGGCATAATAATGTGTGCTCTATCACTTATATATAATCTAGACATATCAATTCCTTTTTTTTCTAGTATATCTATTTCATGAAGTAAAACTTTTGGATCTACTACTACTCCAGGACCGATTAGACATTTTCCTGGACTATTTAATATCCCTGATGGTATTAGATGTAATATAAATTTTTCTCCATCAACAACTACAGTATGACCAGCATTATTTCCACCTTGAAATCTAGTAATTATATCTGCTTTTTTTGATATAACATCAATGATTTTTCCTTTTCCTTCGTCGCCCCACTGCATTCCAACTACTACATATCCTGCCATTAGTTACACCTCTTTCTCAATTTCTATATAATTAATTTTTAGATTCTGCTTTAAAAATAAGTCTTCAAATTCTGTAGTTAAATTATCTTCTTTTTTTATACTATTATGTAAATCATCTGTATGAAATAAAATTTTATAATTATTAATTGATTCTAGCTTTTCTAGCACATCAAGATAGTATCCATAATGATCAGTTTTGAAAAATATTTTTCCATTTTTTTTCATTATTTTATCTGTTAATTCAAATAATTTAGGTTGTATAATTCTATTTTTTACCTTTTTTTCCCATGGATCTGGAAAATTAATATAGATACCATCAATTTCGTTACTACCAATAAAATTAAGTATATCATTTCCATTTTGTCTTAAAAAGACAAGGTTTTTTAAATCTCTTTTAGTTGCTTTTTCTGATGCCAATACTAGTCTTTTAAATCTAAGTTCAACTGCTAAATAATTTCTATTTGGATATTTAACACTATTTTTTATTGTAAAATTTCCTGCACCACAACCAATTTCTAAATAGATTGGATTATCATTTTTAAAATATTCATTCCATCTATTTTTATAGCTATTGATTATCTCTTTATCATACATAATATATTCTTTATGATCGTTTAATTTCATAATATAAGGATTTAAGATCTTCTTCTCTCTTTCAAAAAAATGTTGCCACATAACTCCTCCTAAAAACTACAAGTTTATAATATTATTATAAACTGTATTTAATACATTTTTATGTTCATCAAAAAATTTATCTATATTATATTTTTTTAAATTATTCTCATTTTTAATTTTTTTAATTGCACTTATAAATTCCTCTTTATTATTAACAATGTAACCAATCTCTCTTTTTAAAATTGCACTTGCAATATCCGATACGTTTTGTGTATATTTACCAAAAATAGGAGTTTTACCGTAATATAATGGCTCTAATAAACTATGACCACCAACATTTACAAGAGTTCCCCCTACAAATACAATATCTGATATTTGGTATAAGCTCCTAAGAATACCAATTTCATCTACTATAATAATGGTATTTTTAATATCAGTCTCTTCATCTAATTGACTCCATTTTTTATAATTATACCCTTTTTCGCTAATTAATTTAGTTATTTTAGTTACTCTCTCAATATGACGTGGTGCGATAATTAGATTGAAATCATCCTCTAAGTTATTATAAACTTCAAGTATAATCTCTTCTTCGCCCTCTCTAGTACTACCTGCAATAAAAATTGGTTTATAATAAAAATTTAATTTTTTTATTAGATTTTTATTATAATCTTCACTATTTTTTTCATAATCTATATTAAATTTTAAATTCCCAACCACAGTAATTTTGTCTCTTTTAATATTAAATTTTCTTATTCTATTTGCATCATCTTCTGTTTGCATAAGAAATATATCTATTTTATTAAAAATTCTATCTATAAAAAATTTAATTTTTATATATTTTTTATAACTTTTTTCAGTTATACGCCCATTTACAAGTATAATTTTTGTTTTTTTAGATACAATATTTATTAAATTTGGCCATATTTCCGTTTCAATTAAAATAAGTTTTTTAATATTAATTTTTTTCACAATGTTTTTTATAATAAAATAATCATCTAATGGAAAATATATAACTTGGACATTTTTATAATTTTTATATTTATTAATTGCAGTTTCATATCCTGTATCTGTAACTACACTTATAAGTATATTTTCATTAGGATTATTAGCAATTTTTTTTATCAGGTCGTGGGATAGATTTACTTCACCCATGGAAGCCATATGAAACCAAAAAGCCTCCTTGAAATTATAAGTCATTATTCTGAATATTCTTCTTTTTAAAAACAGATATAGATTTTGATTAAATCGTGATATCGGTGCTAAAATTAAATATACTATTATTCTTAAAAAGTTATATATTATCACAATATCTCATCCCTTTTACTATTTTAAATTCAAATAATATTATACCATATTATTATAAAAAAAGATACCTCTTTTTTATGAAAAACATCAATGTTAATTTATAATCTTTATAAAAAAACAAAAAAAGCCCCTAAGAATTAATCTTAGGGGAGTAAATTTAATGTAATTAGTCTACGATTGTTACATTAGAAGCTTGAGGTCCTTTTTCACCGTCAACAACTTCAAAACTTACTTTTTCTCCTTCTTCTAAAGATTTGAAACCATCTTTGTTGATTTGTGAGAAATGTACAAATACATCTTTTCCGTCTTCCGAAGTAATAAACCCAAATCCTTTTTCACTATTAAACCATTTTACTGTTCCTTTTAACATTAATAAACATCCTCCTAAAAAATATTTCCTTTAACTCTTTGTTGCTATTTTACTGATTTACTTCATTTACAATAGAAAAAAACAATTAAAATAAATTACCTCAGAATCAAAGTTAAATTAATTATACACCTTTTTAAAAAAAATTGCAAGGTATTTTTATAAAAAATTCCTATCGTTTTAATTTTTTATATTGTATCAGAGTTTTTCCCTTATTTATCAAGGTTATTTTAATTAATTTTATTTATTATTTTTTCTATTTTTTTTAATAATTCATCATACTTATAATTTTTTGTATAATTTAAAATATAATTATAGATATTTATATCTATTTTTTTTATATCATTAAGTACTTTATCTATGGTAAAAATATCTCCATTGGAAACAGCACTATATAGTTCACTACTTATTTCTTTACCAATAATTTCTAAATTTATATCAGATGCTACGTATTCTATGTTTATTTTAAGCTTCTCTACTTCTATAAACTTAGATAATTTTTTTCTTAATATTAATTCATCAAATGGTTTTAATATATATTCATCAAAATAAATATTTTTTAGATCTTTTATATTTAATATATTTGCAGTAATACCTATTATTTTTATATTTTCATCGTATTTTTTTATTAATTTAGCAGCAATTTTTCCATTCATAATCGGCATATTTATATCCATAAAAATAAAATCAATTTTATTATTTTTTGTAATTTTAACCGCCTTTTCACCATTTTCAGCTTCAAATATCGTAAAGTTTTCATCTAAAAAAATTTCTTTTAATAACGTCCTTGTGTTTTCATCGTCATCTACAATTAATAAATTTAGTTTTTCTCTATTTTTAAATTTAATTATCTCATCATTAGAATCTTCTTTTATGTAGTTTGTACATTGATTGATATTTTCTCTGTGTAATTGAACTGGTATTTCAAATGTAAATATTGTTTCTTTATTTACAATACT
>JAAYPW010000080.1 GCA_012519615.1 Fusobacteriota bacterium | reverse complement strand
TCAATAACGAGGTAAAATTTCTATTTAAAACAGAAAAAGATGTAACAGTAAAATTATATATCTCTGATGATAATAAAACTTTTCATCTAGTAAAAAAAGAGGAAAATTTTGATTATGAGAAAGATAGTTTTAAATTTGAAGATTTTCAAAATGATAAATTATACTACTATTTCATAGAGATAGAAAAAAATAATGAAAAAATTAATAGTGATATAAATACACTTACTAAATTAAATATTAATTTAGATGTAAATAAACCAGATTGGGCAAAAAAATCTATATTTTATGAGATCTTTGTGAGAAGTTTCTATGATAGCGATGGAGATAGAATAGGAGATTTTAACGGAATAATAGAAAAAATCCCTTATTTAAAAGAACTGGGTATTGATGCAATATGGCTTATGCCGTTTAATAAATCAGATACCTATCATGGATATGATGTAATAGACTATAGAGATGTAGAGAAAGATTATGGGACATTAGAAGATTTGAAAAACTTAATAAAATCTTGTAAAGAAAATAATATTAAAGTGATAATGGATCTTGTATTAAATCATACTTCTACTAAGCATAAATGGTTTTTAGAAGCAGTAGATAATAATGAAAAATATAAAAACTATTACGTTTGGGAAACAAAATATGATGTGAAAGATGATAAATGGTATAAAAGTAGAAATGGTGAATATTATTATGGATTTTATGAGGAAAAAATGGCAGACTTAAATTACAGAAATCCAAAATTAAGAAGTGAGATAAAAAAAGAGACAAAATTTTGGATAGATTTAGGTATTGATGGATTTCGTCTAGATGGATCTGATAATATCGACTTAGATAGTGATGTAACATATGGATGGTGGCAAGAGTTCTCTTCGTATGTAGAGAGTATAAATCCAGAACTATTTATTGTTGGTGAAAATAATTTTCCAGGAAACTATGAGAAAATAGCACCTTTTTTTGGTGTGATGCAATCATCGTTTAACTTTTATCTTTATGATAAAATAATATCTATGGCAAAAGGGATAAATAGTGATATAATAGATGACCTAAGAAAAATGCATATAAAATATAGTGAATATGCACTGGATTATATAGATTCTACATTTATGGGAAATCATGATAAAGCAAGATTAGTTTCAACAATAAAAGGGAACTCTGAAAAACCGGATAATATCGATATTGCCAAAACAAAACTTGCTTATTCAATATTATTTACATTAACAGGGACACCGTTTCTGTATTACGGAGATGAACTAGGGCAATATGGCGGAATTGGGCAAAATGATATAAATAAGCGTGAACCATTTAAATGGTATAGCGATATCAATGAAAACGGGATGACAACATTAAAAAAAAGAAAAATGGAATATATAACGAAAAATACCTATAGTTATGATGGGATCTCCCTTGAAGAGCAGATAGATAATGATGAAAGTATATATAATTATGTAAAAAAACTGATCAAAATTAGAAAAGAAAATAGTTTTCTATTTACTAAATTAGGTAAAAGAATTGGTACACCAAAAAACATATACGGTTATTTTGTAGAGGATGAAGAAAATAATGATAAAATTTATATTATTCATAATCTAAGTGATGAAAATACTGATATTTCCCTTGGAAAACAGGTCAAAAATCTAATTACAGATGAAATTTATAAAAAAAAGATAGTTTCACTAAAACCATATGAAACTATAATAATAAAATCGAATGACAACCCATTCTATCCATATAAACTGGAAAATATTGTATTAGAAAAAAGTACATTAAAAATAATATTTAAAGCACCAGAAGATACACCTAAGGACGACATAATCTACCTACCAAGTAATATAAATGAGTGGGGAAATAATAGCGATATAGAAGTAGATACTCTTAAAAAAACAAGTGATGGTATGTATGAGATAAGTATCACTATGGAAGAGGGGACAAATATTGAGTTTAAAATAGTACGAGGAACTAATGGAATTCGCGATTGGAATAAAGATGGACTTGATGAGACAGGTGCAAGAATTAGTACTAATTATATGTACACTTTTAGTAAAAAGGACTATATTTTCAATGTTGAATTTCACGGTTGGTACGATATTGACTTAGATAAATAAAGATTATTTTATAAAATGAAATATTCTTTTAGATAAAAATCATTGACAATAATTTCAAAAAATGATAAAATTAATAATGTAACAGAAAACACATTATTTTAGCTTATGGATTAGTGCCAAATTGGTTTTTATAAGTATTAAAATAATGGAGGAAAAAACAAAACTTAGGAGGAAAAAAATGGCAGTTATTAGTATGAAACAATTATTAGAAGCAGGAGTACACTTTGGACACCAAGCAAAAAGATGGAATCCAAAAATGAGTAAGTATATTTTCACAGAAAGAAATGGAATTCACATTATTGACCTACACAAAACTCTTAAAAAAGTAGAAGGAGCATATGCTTTTGTAAGAGAAGTTGTAGAAGGTGGAGGTACAATACTGTTTGTTGGGACAAAAAAACAAGCACAAGAATCAGTGAAAAAAGAAGCTGAAAGATCAGGAATGTATTACGTAAATAATAGATGGTTAGGTGGAATGCTTACAAACTTCAAAACTATTAAAAATAGAATCGAAAGAATGAAAGAGTTACAAAAAATGGAAGAAGAGGGAGTATTTGACCTATTACCTAAAAAAGAAGCTACAATATTAAAAAAAGAGTTAACAAAATTAGAAAAAAATCTTGGTGGAATTAAAGATATGAAAAAATTACCAGGTGTTTTATTTGTTGTAGACGTAAAAAAAGAAATTTTAGCTATTACAGAAGCTAAAAAATTAGGTATACCAATTGTAGCAATGGTAGATACAAACGTTGACCCAGAAGATATAGATCTACCTATCCCTTCAAATGATGATGCTATTAGATCAGTAAGTTTAATGGCATCGGTAATGGCAAATGCAGCAATTGAAGCTAATCAAGGTGTAACGGCTGAATCTGAAACAGTAGCTACAGAAGCAAACAATACAGTAGATAAAGCAGAAGAAAATTAAAATATATATGTTTTAAAAGGAGGAATAGAATTGGCTAATATAACTGCCGGAATGGTAAAAGAATTAAGAGAAAAAACAGGTGCTGGAATGTTAGAATGTAAAAAAGCACTTGAAGAGGCAGCAGGAGATATAGAAAAAGCAATAGAAATATTAAGAAAAAAAGGTATTGCAAAAGCAGCAAAAAAATCAGGAAGAGTAGCAGCTGAAGGTATTGTAATTACTAAAACAACCGACGATGGTAAAAAAGGGATAGTATTAGAATTTAATACAGAAACTGACTTTGCAGCTAAAAATGAAAATGTAATCGCAGTGTCAAATAAATTATCAGATATAGCTCTAGAAAAAGGTATAAGCGATGTAGAAGTACTAAAAAAAGAGTTAATAGATGGTAAAACAGCAGAAGAAGTAGTAGTGGAAATAGTAGCTAAAATCGGTGAAAATATGAATGTAAGAAGAGTAAATGCATTCGAAGCGAAAGATAATAGCTTCATAACAGTATATAGCCATTTAGGTGGTAAAATAGGAGTTATATTAGAATTAGAAGGGAAAAAATCAGAAGAAGCTGATGAAATTGCAAAAAATATCGCAATGCATATTGCTGCAATGAATCCTAAATATTTAACTAAAGATGAAGTTACAACTGAAACTTTAGAAAAAGAAAAAGAAATTGAAAGAGTACAATTAGAAAAAGAAGGAAAACCAGCTAATATTATAGAAAAAATATTAACAGGTAAAATGAATAAATTCTATGAAGAAAACTGCTTATTGAACCAAAAATTTGTTAGAGATGACAAATTAACTGTAGAAAAATATGCAGGAGCACTTAAAATAGTAAGATTTGATAGATACCAATTAGGTGAAGGTATAGAAAAAGAAACTTTGGACTTTGCTGCGGAAGTTGCAGCGCAAATGTCTGGAAAATAATAAATAATAGATAGGGGCAGTTTTATATGTCCCTATTTTTGAATATTATTTTTTGTAATAAACATAGCAGAACAAGTTAAAACATACGATTATTCAAAATCTTGTAAGGATATTTTATTGAACAATATTTTAAATAAAAAGACTTTTGCCGAAGTCAATATAAAGTTAAAATAAATAAGGAGGTGGCAATGCTAACATGTCGGCAATTTATTTATAGTTAATCTATAAATTTATGTTAGCTTTTAAAATGAAACCTGTATATAAAAGAGTACTGTTAAAATTAAGCGGAGAAGCTTTAATGGGAGAACAAGATTTTGGTATTTCATCAGATGTAATAGCAAGCTATGCAAGTCAAATTAAGGAAGTTGTCGAATTAGGTGTAGAAGTTGCTATTGTAATAGGTGGAGGAAATATATTTCGTGGGTTATCAGGAAGTGTACAAGGGATAGATAGAGTAACAGGTGACCATATGGGGATGCTTGCTACTGTAATAAACTCTCTTGCACTACAAAATGCAATTGAAAAGTTAGGAATACCTACTAGAGTACAAACAGCAATGGAGATGCGTGATGTTGCAGAACCTTATATTAAAAGAAAAGCTATAAGACATCTTGAAAAAGGAAGAGTAGTTATATTTGGAGCAGGTATAGGAAATCCATATTTCACCACAGACACAGCAGCTGCATTACGAGCGATTGAGATAAACGCAGAGGTAATAGCTAAAGCTACAAAAGTAGATGGGATATATGATAGAGACCCTGTTAAATGCTGTGATGCTGTTAAATATGACAGAGTTACCTATACTGAAGTTTTACTTAAAAGTTTAAAAGTTATGGATGCAACAGCAATATCATTATGTTATGAAAATGAATTACCAATTGTAGTTTTTAATTCTCTAGTAGAGGGAAATATTAAAAAAATGGTATTAGGCGAAAATATCGGCACAACAGTAGTAAAAGGAGATGAGATATAAAATGGCAGAAAGCACAATTAAGGCACAAGAAGAAAAAATGGTAAAAGCAATAGAAACAACTAAAGAGAGATTAACAGCAATTAGAGCTGGGAAAGCAAATGTAAATATGCTGGATAATATACTTGTAAATTCTTATGGAAGTCCTGCACCAATTAGACAGGTTGCAAATCTATCTGCACCAGAAGCGAAACTTATTGTAATAGAGCCTTGGGATAAATCTATGATAAAAGAGATTGAAAAATCAATAATTCAATCAAATATGGGATTTAATCCAAATAATGATGGAAAAGTAATAAGAATTATGTTACCAGATTTAACGACAGAAAGAAGAAAAGAATATGTTAAAATAGCTAAAAAAGAGATTGAAGATGGTAAAATAGCTATAAGAAATATTAGAAAAGATGCTAATAATGCACTTAGAAAACTTGAAAAAGATTCTCTTATTTCAGAAGATGAACTAAAATTACATGAAACAACTGTTCAAAATTTAACAGATAAATATATCAAAGATCTTGACCAAATATATGTAGCAAAAGAGAAAGAGATAACAACTATATAGTAAAAACGGCTAATTAGCCGTTTTTTAATTTTAAATTATACTTATGACTTAGTTTTTATTTTCAGTTTAACTTCTTCTACTGTATAAGGAGAAGAAGTTTTTGTTTATATTAGAAATATTATCGCAATTTTTAATTTTATTTTTATAATCATTAAGCTTTAAATTTTAATCACTAAATTTAATCCAGTTCCGTACGTGATTAAAATAATATTTTAACTTAATTTTCAATGTTTTATATAATTACACTTGATTTTATACATATAAAATTAACAACAGTTTGTATTTTTATTTTAGTATTTATATTAATATTTATAATAATAAAAAAAATAATAAAAAAAATAATAAAAAAATTTAAAAATATTTGAACCTTTTTGTTTTTTTTTTGTCTAAATATAGTGAAGGGGAATTTAATAAAAAAATAGAAAGGAGAAATAATAATGAAAAAAAATATAATCATTCTTTTTATAGGAATTATTGCTATTTTAGGGATATTATTTGTTGTAGGGAAAAATTCTAGTAAAACAGTAAAAAAAGAGAGTAAACAAGAGGCAGCGGTCTCAATAGTTGAGCAGAAAAAGGAGCAAGAACTTAAAGAAAGAAAAGCTGAAATTATGAGAAACATTAAAATTAATGAGGAGAGAGAAAAGCAAGCTGAAAAGGAAGAGGCTGAAAAAAGGAAGGCGTTACCTGAAAAGCTAAAATTACTTGAAGAGAAAATAGATGTTATATTATCAACTAGTGATAAAACTACTAAGAGACAATTACAAGAGGAAGTAATTGAAGTAATTGGAGAAGACTATATGTTACAAGAAAATCTTAGTGAAATAGTGAAAAAATTAGAAAATTCTGTAAAAACAGATTACGATTTACCATTTTTATATAAAGTTAAATCTTTTAATCTTAATTATACGGAATTAATAGAGGCGATTAATGAAATTGAAAAAAATATAGAAGATGGAAAGTATAAAGATAAAGAGTTAGTAGAAGAGATGAAAAAAATTATAGAGTTGTATCATACTAGATATTAATAAGTAAATAAACATAAAAAAATAAATAATGATTAAAAGGAGGGAAAATTATGGGAATGTTAAAAAAACTTTTAACAACAATGTTAATGTTTGTATTTATCTCTACAATGACATTTGCGATTAATTCAACTGTAAATGTTAAAGTAGATATGACTATATTATGGGGAGAGGAATTACCAGATGTAGTATATTTATTTCCTTTACAGGGAGGATTTACAGGTGTTAATAGCTCAGGGAATACTGTATCACTAGGTGGTTATAACGATAGCTTGTTCAATACAGAAACAGAGCAAAATTTAAACGGAGCTTTAGCATTGTATGACGTAAATAAAGATGGTATTTATGAAGGAACAATGAAATATACTGGTAATGCACAAGATATACAATATAGACTGTATGTATCAGGTAAAGATCCTAAAAACTATATGAAATACCCTAAATATGAAAAAGGTAATGGCACAAATGTTGAAATGGGGGACTGGAATAGAAAATTTTATATAAGTGAAGGTGTAAAATATCTTAATACATCATGGGAGAATAAGGATGCAAAAGAGATAGAATTTGGAAATAATAATGCCGTAGAGATAACTTTATTTAAAGGAACTACTGTTGATTTAGAAGTTAAATCTTTTTATAACAATAATAATGCAAGTCACTTTCAATGGATAACTAAATACGTATTAGAAAGTGATATAACTGTAGTATCAGGTGGAGATAAAATAATTAAAAAAGGGCTAAGTATTACTGCAAAAGATAATGCGGAACCTGGAAATGTAGTATTAAAAGTAAAAAAACAAAGATTATATGGTGATAATAAACAGACAAATATTGAGAAAACAATAACTATAAAAATTGTAGACCCTACATTTGCTAAATCAGAACAAGTTATTGCAATGTATCCTAGCTTAGAAAGTGACAGAATGTTACCAAAAACGACAACTACAGAACTATATAATCTATATGGAGATTTTAAAGTGAGTGGCACTAGTACTGCCGGTAAAGCATTCAATATGAACAATTTTACATTTGCCACAGGTAATGATGGTAAGTATGCTGTAACTGAATCTGAACCATTTACTATAAAAACTAATGAAACAGGTGCAAATGGAAAACAACAATATACTTATTCATTTACAGGAAATAGTAAAAATATTGCTATGTTTCCTATTGAATTTAATAAAAATGCAACAAAAGTAAGAGATGGGAATATGATGTTGTTATCATATAAAAAAGATAGTCAAGGGGATTTATTATTGGATTCAGATGGAAACCCAATAAGTGAATTTTTAGCACAAACATCTTTTAGATTACCTGTACCTTTTACAGACCTTAAACAGGAATTAAAAACAGGTGGAGTAAATATTACATGGAATGAATTACCTTCAGTTTCAAGTGAACACAGTAATGCATACCCTGGTGGACAAAAAATAATGGTTAGATTAATAAATCTAAAAGATAAAGATGATAATTTAATTAATTCTGAAAATGTTAAACATGACATATACAATCAAAAAAATCCTATTAAAAATGCAAGTATAAATACTAATTTTGATAACTTTATAAACAA
Source organism: Fusobacteriota bacterium (assembly GCA_012519615.1). Classification (GTDB taxonomy): domain Bacteria; phylum Fusobacteriota; class Fusobacteriia; order Fusobacteriales; family JAAYPW01; genus JAAYPW01. Next base: position 2,556 of record JAAYPW010000080.1, on the reverse strand, counting down.
AAATAGTGATGGATATATTGATTTTGTATTTAATCATCAATTTGCAGGTAGTGAACAAAGCGTAATTAGTGGTGGTAAAATTGAGTTAAGACATTCAGCAGGAAAAATATTTATAAAAGGGCTGGATACTGGTATTTATAGAGCACAAGTATATACTTATAAATACTCTGCACCAGAAAATAAAAACACTGGATATATGGTAGCAACTTTGGAAGGGGATATGGTATTTACAGCTCCGGATCCAAATGTACAATCAGATGATAATGGTAAATTATATTATGCTGTAGTAGATACTACTGCAATATCATTCCCAGAAGAGATAAGAGTTGAGGTAATGACTAGATCACCAAAAGCTCTTTATCTTACATCACAAGCTATAGAACATGGGCTTTTGGATAAAACAAATCAAAATAGTCCAGTAGTGGGACTTGTAAGACATAAAAGTATAAAACAAGTTGGGGAAAAAAATATTGATTTAGGTAATATACAGTTAGAACAACCTATATATACAGTTTCTTCTACAGATAGTGCGATTGATTATCCATTAGATATAGTTATAGTGTATGAACAGACATCAGATATGGAAAATTACAAAAGTAATATATCTAAAGCGATGAAAAAATTAAATGATTACATTTTAAATAATACTAACTACAATCCAATGTATAAATTATTAAATGTAAATATTAATAATGTGGATGAAAGTAATGCTAAAGAGTGGAAAAGTTCTTTTAGCGATGTAGATTATCATAGCTTTAATGATGGTAATGGAAGTTCAGATTCGGCATGGGGTATATATCGTGCTGCGGAAATATTAAAAGATAGTGGTAGAAAAACAGCAACAGGTATGGAATCTAAAAAATGGATAATAATGATAAGTGATAAAATGGCAAAACAGGAAGATAAAGCTCACGGTCCAGACCAAATTGCACAATTTATAAGAGATAATGATATACTTCTTACTGGTATAACAAATGCATTTAAAAAAGGATATTTGGCAACAGACGACCTTGGGGACACAGCTAGTAGTACCTATTATGTAGATGACCATGCAGAACAATATTACGGGCATCTTAAATTTATAGCAGGGAATAAATTTAAATTGTATCAAATTCAAAATAATGAAAATAAAATATACTCTCAATTAGAAGATTCGTTTGGTTCGGTAGGAGTTATCCAAAACTGGATTGTTACTTATCCTACACCATTTCCATTAAAAGATGGTACTTTAAGACAAGCTTTATTTGATATTGAGATGAACTACAAAGAGATAACAGGTGTAAGTGGAGTAACTAAATTAGATGAGATCAGTAAAGATACTGATAGACAATATAGAGCACCAGATGAAAGTATGAAAAGAACAGAATATCCTAACCAAGTTATTATATTTAATAATACAGCTGGGGTAACGTATCTTAAAGGTGATTACACAATGAATGACGTTACATTACCGCCAGGCTCACGAGGATATAGACGGATGAAAACTATAGGAAATTCAGTTTTAGATAATGCAATTGAAGATCATAATTATACAAATATAAGTGAATTTTCATTTAATAGAGATACATATCATTGGGAATACGATACACAAACAACTACAAATGGATTTATGCTTGAAAAAGTAGCTGAAAATGGTACTGGTATATTCCAATATACACCTACAGGAAGCACTACGGATCTATTTAATTTTGCCTATAGAGGAAATATACGTAATTTTACCGCTGATGGTGATGACGATAAAGTAAGTATAACATGGGAAGATTCTCCTGTAAATAAAGATAGAAGAATTGTTAATACAGAAAAAATCTTATTTAGAATTGTAAAAAATACAAATGATACTGGAATTATTACAGAAAACTATAATTTATACGATACAGATCCTAAGGAAACAAAACAGGTATCATTAATAAAACATCACTACAATTTATACGATAAAAAAAATCCTTTAAATTTATTAAAATATGATATTGAGGAGATAAAAAAATCTTTTGAAGAAGATAGAGCAGATATAGATAGCGTTAGTAGAGTAGACGCAATTGAAAATTTCATCTCTGATTCTAAGTCGTATATTGATATAGATTTTGATTATAATACATCTATACAAGTATATGCTGGAGGAGTCTCTTTTACATATAGAAAAAATGAACTTCAAATATCAGGATTACCAAAAGGAAAATATGCGTTAGAGGCATTTACTATAAGTAAAGAGAATGATAGTTATAAAATAGTAACTTATGAAGGGTTTAAAGAATTTGATATGGATTTCAACCCAGCAGTAACTAAATATAGCTCAGAGAACAATTTTTTCTTAATTGAGTATATTGACCCATCAGATTTTACAAAAGCAAATACTAGCGGGGAGTTAGAAGCAACTGTGAAAGTAAACTTCTTAACAAAAGCATCAAAGGAGCTTAACTTAAGTCCTGGTGCTATGTATATTGAAGCAGATACGGTGTATCCGATGAATCCGTTAAAAGCTTCTGATCAAGGTATAATGTCAGAGATAAAAGTAACATCACCTCAAAATAGAAAGAAAGTAGATGCAACTTTAACTGG